>CAMWNY010000068.1 GCA_947175775.1 uncultured Lachnospiraceae bacterium
GCTTTAGCAACCATATTCCTTAGCGCGGAGTGCGCATCCCCCGGAGGGTTTTTTAATTTATAGGACGTAATTTCCTATAAATAAACAAAAACAGCCGCCACTACCTAAGTAGTGATGACTGTCTATTTATAATTTTCCATTATTCTTTGTGTGTCGTTTTCTCAATAATATCGGATTTTAATAAACAGGTTTGTATTTTAATACGCCCGACCCCAATAAACCATTTTCTTCGCTGGCTTGCCACAGCACACACACGTATCACTCAACTGTTCCTGCTCGAACGGCATACATCTGCTGGTCGCCGCAAGCTCTTCCTTAATCCTGTCCTCACACGCCTGTTCGCCGCACCACATTGCTTTCACAAAACCGGGCTTATTGTTAATCGTATCACAAAATTCATCCCATGATACCGCCTTATAAATATGCGATTCCAAATGCGCCTTTGCAGCCTCGTACATATCCTTCTGAATCGTCTCAAGCAGCTGCGCCGCCTTTGCCTCGACATCATCAAGCGCAACCTCAATCTTCTCTCTCGTGTCACGCCGCACAAACACGCACTTATTGTTCTCAATATCCTTTGGTCCGATTTCAATTCGGAGTGGAACACCGCGCATCTCGCATTCGCTGAATTTCCAGCCGGGGCTCTTGTCCGTATCGTCCGCCTTCACGCGGAACCCGCTCTTTAGCAGACGGTCGCGCAGCGCATATGCCTTATCCAACACGCCCTCTTTCTTCTGCTGAATCGGAATCACCATAATCTGTGTCGGCGCAACTTTAGGCGGAAGCTTCAGTCCCGAATCATCGCCATGCACCATAATCACCGCGCCGATAATACGTGTTGATACGCCCCAAGAAGTCTGATAGCAGTACTTCAGCGTATTGTCTTTATCCGTATACTGAATGCCAAACGCCTTCGCAAAGCCATCGCCAAAGTTATGGCTTGTGCCGGACTGGAGCGCTTTGCCGTCGTGCATGAGCGCCTCAATTGTATAGGTAGACTCCGCACCTGCAAATTTCTCCTTCTCTGTTTTTTGCCCTTTCACAACGGGAATTGCAAGCACATCCCTTGCAAAATCAGCGTATACATTCAGCATCTGAATCGTACGTGTCTCCGCATCCTCGGCAGTTGCATGTACCGTATGTCCTTCCTGCCATAAAAATTCACGGCTTCTTAAAAACGGACGCGTGGTTTTCTCCCAGCGTACAACGGAGCACCACTGATTATATACCTTCGGCAAATCCCTGTAGGACTGCACTTCATTTTTATAGAAATCACAGAACAGTGTCTCCGACGTAGGACGCACGCACAGACGCTCCTGCAATGGTTCCAAACCGCCGTGTGTGACCCACGCAACCTCCGGCGCAAAACCTTCCACATGGTCTTTTTCCTTTTCCAAAAGACTTTCCGGTATAAACATGGGCATGTACACATTCTCAACGCCTGTTTCCTTAAATCTTGCGTCAAGCTGCTGTTGTATCTGCTCCCACAACGCATAGCCTGCGGGTTTGATAATCATGCAGCCTTTCACGCTGGAATAATCGCAAAGCTCCGCTTTTTTTACCACGTCCGTATACCACTGGGCGAAATCCTCCCCCATCGAAGTAATCGCCTCTACAAGTTTTTTATCGTCTGCCATTTTTTTCACAATCTCCTTTTTCTATATACCAAATTCTGATTTATTTTAATGCCATACGGCGGTTTTGTCAACAATACGCTGCTAGTGTACTAATGCGTCACCTGCTGTCCTGTAAGAATACGTTTAATCTCTGCTTTTACATATGTAGGCTTGTACGGCCGCACGATATACCCCGCCGCGCCCGCTTTCCGGCAGCGCGCAATAACACTTTTATCGTTTGTATCAATCACAAACAGAATCGGCACAAGGTCGCCCACAATTCCCTGAATTTTCTCTGCTGCCTCTATCCCGTTTGTTCCGGGTATATCCAAAGACAAGATAATCAAATCCGGTTCCGTCTGCCGCTTTAAATACAAAAGCGCCTGATCAACGGACGTAAGCAGCCGCAAATCATACATATTATGCAGAAATCCGCGCAGCGTCTGCAAATGAATTAACATGTTGTCAATCGCCATAATCCGGTAGCGTCTTGAAGGCGTGAGCATTTTTTTACGGTCCGCTTCGCCTGCAATCGGGTCATGTACGGTTTCATTTGTTTCATGCAGGATTGTAATTTTAAAGTTCTCGTGTTCCTGCAAATCAAGCGTTGTACCGTCAAGCAGCCGCAATAAAGGTCTTAAATTCCTCATCCCTGAATTTTCAACGATAATCCCCTCTCTGCCATCGGAAAGCTTTACCTGCGTACCCTTTGGGTAAAACGGAACACAAAGCATCAATGCCTCGACGACTTTCGAATCAAACATAATGCCGCCGGCGCCCATAAGATACTCACATGCCTCGTACGGCGAATACGGATTTTTATATGGTCGTTTTGACACAAGCGCGTCATACACATCCGCAGCATGCAGAATTTTTGTAAAAAATGACGTTTGGTACCCTTCCTTGCCGTCAGGATAACCGCTCCCGTCAACGTTTTCATGATGGTAAAGAACAGCCGCCTTGACATTGGCGGAAATGTCCCAACGCTCCTTAATCAATTCGTAGGAGAGCGTCGAATGTGTTTTCATCAAATCATACTCTTCGCTCGTCAGACGCGAAGGTTTATTCAAAATTTCACGCGGGATAACCAGCTTTCCAAGGTCATGGAGCAGTCCTGCGGTAACCACCTGCTCCAGCTCTTCGCTGTTTAAGTTGAGTCCAAAACCTATGACGCAGCAAATCACCGCGACATTTACGGAATGCGCGTATGTATAGCTGTCAAAGCTTCTTAAATCAGTAAGGTCAAGTGAAAGCACACCTCTGTCAAGTACCTGCTCCACGATTTTCTTTGCCACGGTTTTACAGCCGTCAATATTGCTTTCACGCACTCCTACCAGCCCCTCAGCACGAAGCTCAGGAGTGATGACCGGATCGATTTGAATATCCTCCGACAGCTCGTCCGTAATGTACACGCCATCAAAGCCATAATCACTCAGCCGCCTAATATAAAATTCGGATAGCACGCTGCCGTTGCAAATCAGCGTGTGTCCGTCTGTGTCGTACATATTGTATGCAAGGCACATGCCGGGTTTGGCATCTTCGATTTTGATATAGCGCATAGATTTTGATTTCCTTTGTATAGATTACTTCTATTCTATCGTGTTATTCTGTGCATGTAAAGCTTTTCTTTTGATTGTGTGAATGTCCGGGTTTCGAATTTTCAGCAAGATTTTCATAAGAAGTTCCAAAATGTTCGGATTGTGAAATGATAACTGCCATGATATACTGAAACAGTATATTGAACGGAAGGTGGATGTGATGTTCCGATTATGATGCCCTCTAGTCTCACGAAAGAGGGTGATGCTATGGACACAATGGAAATTTTAACATTGGTGCTGGTTATTCTTACAGCTTTGTCTTACATAGATAATCATAATCGTAAAAAGAAATAAGCATCCTTTGCCCAAAGTTAATGCTTATTTCTTTTTTCTAACATTATAAACCGAGGGCAGTCGGATTATCACATCCGATTTACCTTTCTAAGTAGATTATACACTAGGGCTGCCTGCATTGCAAGCAGCTCTTTTCAAAAAATTGCGACACGCTTTGATAATATTTTAACAGAAGGAACGATTGCATGATAATCAAAAAAATTTCCATATTAAAAAACTTTCAATGCACCGGCGCCGCGTGTCCTTCCAACTGCTGCCGCGGCTGGAAAATTCCGATTGACGACGACGCCTATAAAAGATATATTACCGAAAAGGGCTTTTTCGGCTTTCTCCTGCGCTGCTTTCTTGTCAAAAAAGAAGAACTGACCTCTTTCCGATGCAGCAAACACCAGTACCGCTGTCCGTTTTGGGGATTAGATCATCTTTGCACACTGCAGAAAAATCACGGTACGGATTATATGCCGCGCGTATGCGTCGAGTTTCCGCGCCAGCTCTCAAACTTCGGCACATTCTGTGAGGAAACGCTCTACCTTGCCTGCCACGAGGCAGCAAGGCTTTTTCTCGAGCAGGCAAGGGCAGGCATCCCCTTTACCTTCACGGAGACGGCGGGTGAGGCAGACTACGAGGAAAACACGACAAACGATGATTTGGATTTCCTTGGCTATCTTTTAAAATCACGCAGCGAATTAATTACAATGCTCACAAACGGCTGCGGATTAAATACAAGCCTTTTAGCCTATGCAAAGGACGCGCAGGACAAATGTCTTTCTTATGGTACAGTCAATACCGGTATCAATTTAGGCTCCGAACAGTTCCCGCTGCCAAGCCCGCTTGACTATTTCCCGACAGAAAACGCACCGTTTGCCGTAAACGCCTCCACTATGCACACCCTGTTTTTCAAAGGCTTTTACCACCCATCCCTAAAACACTCGTCGCCCGTTTTGTACAAGCTCTGTCAGAAATACATCCGCGAATTTTACATGTTGACAAAGTCAAATCCGGCAGCCGCAGACAGAAAACTAAACGCTCTTTTGGAACGTACGTACGATTATGTTCCCGACTTCGATGCGCTGATGATTTCGTACTATATTTATTTCCTGCAAAAAAATTTCCTCGACATTTACGAGGACTACTGCTTCCTAAAGCATATGCTCTGCGGCATGGCACAAGTACAGATGCTGGGGCTCTTTGTCGCGCTCTACTGCAAAGACCGCCGCGGAAAAAAGAAGGGTCCGCTCTCAACAGATGAGCTTGCGCTGATTATTGCCGTATACGAACGAAGAGCGCCCCAAATAGAGGACGCTCTCAAGGAAATTATTGTGTCATTCCCTTAATTCTGTTAATCGCGTTTTTAACGGGCGGCAGCATGATAATTATGACGGTTATAATTGCTTCCGCAAAGATGTAAATGCCATTGTAAACCAGCGAATATGGCAAGACCGCCCAGCCTTCCCAAGCATATTCACCAAAGAAAATCCAGCCCGAGATTACAACAAAGACATATCTTCCTATAACACCTGTTATGTATCCTTTCACAAGCCCGTTTTTCGCGTTCGCAAACAAGCCCGAAAGCCCCAACGCGCCAAACGCAAGAAAATAGTCCACGACAAGCTGTATCGGAAATATTACATACGGATCAATAATCAACTGCAGCGCCCCGTACGCCAAGCCCGTAATCAGTCCCGCGCCAAGCCCATAAAAATACCCTGGCAGCACGACGACAAACATCGAAAGCAGCGTAATCGACCCTCCCCACGGAAAATCAACAATCTTCACGAGGGACAGCACCGTACCAAGCGCAATCGACATCGCGCAGAACGCAAGCTGTTTCACCGTAAAATTCTTCTTGCTGCTTTTTGTAATTTCCTGTTTTTGTGACATAAAAAAACCTCCTTAGTTTTGTTTCACTAGGAGGATGCACCACATCGAATGGCTCTGCCATTCTTCCCCATGAAGAGCAGTTTGCTATGCAAACCCTGGAATTTCTTAGGCGAAACTTGTTTCACTTTGTCTGCGTCTTTTGCAGACTTAGAAATTCTCTTCATGGTTGCTTCCCTACGCCAGTATTATCCGGTTCAGGTAATGAGGGTAAAATCTCAGCATATGCGCACCCCTAGCAATCTTTGGGGCTTTCCGCCCCGAAATCATTATGTAATTGTTACTGATATAAAATATCTATGTTTAAATTGACCTCTCAGCCAATCTTAAACCGCTGTACTTCTTCTCTCAGGCTGCTTGCAATTTCGCCGTTCTGCATCATCTCGGAATTAACGACATTCAGCTCGCCGACAAGCGTCTGAATGCTTTCCGCCACGTTCGTCACACCGTTTGCACTCTCGTCAACAGCTCTTGTAATGCCGTTAATCGACTCTACAATTCTGCCAACCGTACTCGTAATTTCTGCAGAATGCGCCGCATACATCGTCATTTCCGTATCAACGTGTTCCGCGTCATCGCGATACTGCTTTCCGCTTGCAACAAAGTTGTTGTAATCATTCAGCACTGTTCCCTCAAGATAGCCTGTAATCTCCTTTGAGTTGTCAATCAAATCCTGCACAAGCGCCAAAACCGTACTGTTGATTTCCTGAATATTATTTGCGGTCGCACGGCTCGAATCCGCAAGCTGCCTGATTTCATCGGCAACCACCGCAAATCCCTTGCCTGCCTCGCCTGCTCTTGCCGCCTCAATCGACGCATTCAGCGCAAGCAGATTCGTCTGACTCGAAATGGAGAGGATTTCACCTGTCAAAGAACTGATTTTCTCAATTTCCTTACTGTTTTCAATTGCCACTTTAATCTTTTCGATAATCGGAGCCACCAGCTTAATTGTATTTTTCTTATTTTGTGCTGCCGACTCTTCCAGTGCAGTCGCACGTTCCTTCATCTCATTTGCATACACAACAATATTATCCGTCGCGTTCTGCATTTCGTTCAGCTCATTCATAACGCTGGACGCATTTTGGTCTACGCCCGCAACCGTCGCTGCAATTTCCTCCATCGTTGCGGAGAGCTCTTCAGTCACTGCCGATACATCGCACGCGTTTGTATTGGCATTCGCCGCCTTCTCCACCACATTCGTCACAATACTGTCAAGAGAAACAGAATCCTCATTAAGCTTCTGCATTACATGCTCCAAAATCTCCATTAAACGGTTCATGTTGACAGCAAGCCTGCCAAGCTCATCGCCGTTTGAAATGGCAAGCCGCAGAGACAAATCGCCTTCGCCCTGCTCAATGCTGGTAATAATTTCATCAATCTTCACCGTATGTCTGCGCAGACGTGCAATCACAAACTTGTGAATAATAACAACCGTTATAATAAACATTGCAATCAACATCACAATCATTACGCCCGATATTACCGTTGCAAAAGTATACACTTTATTCTGATATTCGCTAACCTCCTGAATTTCAGAATAGTTTATGTTGGCAACCTCGTCGATAACCGCCTCTGCATTCGTTGAAATGGTATTCATATCCGACATGACAATCTGCGCCGCTCCCTGAGCGTCGCCGCTGTCCACTTCTTCCTTTATTTGTACTGCCAAAGCATATAAATCATTTGTGGCAGCCTCAATCGCGTCCAAGCCTTCCTGTGAACCTTGGTCCGGTAAAAATGACCTCGCCGTCTCAATCTGTTGTTTTATTTTTGTATTGGAATCCTCAACCATCCCCCAAACAGCGTCTTTTCCCTCCCCTTCAAGCTGCGTATAGACAAGCGCCATTTTTTCCATCTTGTTTGCCTGAATCGACACCTGGTCAAGCGCTCCAAGCGCACCAATCCCGACCCGTTTGAGCTGCGTTGTTCCGTCCTGCAACGCTCCCATGCTCGTATAACCAAACGTAGCAATCATAATTGCAAGTATCCCCAAAATACAGACGGGTATCAAAATTTTTAAGCGTATACTTATACTCTTTTTCATCTTTTTACCTCCAAAGTGTATTGTAATACTTCACAAAGTATCCTTTCCTATTTTACAACTTTTTTGATAAATTGTCTGTATTTTCTATTAATTTTTCCGCTCGCATTTTGTATAAAATCCACGCGTTATTTTTGTAAAAATTTTATTAATTCCTACGCCGTTTCCCCAAGATATTTCTCCACCGACGCAAGCTTCACGCAGAGCACAAACACTGCACACGCTTTTGACAGTTCTTCCGGCGTCGGACACGTCGGCGCAATGCGGATACTCGTATCCGCGTCGTCCTTCTTGTACGGATACGTCGAGCCAGCCGGCGTCATCACCACGCCCGCATCTTTACAAAGTGCAATTACCCGCTTTGCGCAGCCACCCAATGTTTCAAATGCAATAAAATACCCGCCGCGAGGCTTTATCCAGCTTCCGATTTCCAGTCCGCCAAGCTCTTTCTCAAGGCAGTCAAGCACCGCGTCAAACTTTGGTCTTAAAATTGCCGCATGCTTCTCCATATGCGCATGAACACCCGACGCGTTCTTAAAAAACAGCACATGGCGCATCTGATTGACCTTGTCATAACCGATCGTCTGAACCGTCACGGTCTTTTTAATATCTGCAATATTTGCCGGCGATGTAATCAGTGCAGCTACTCCGGCTCCCGGAAACGTAATCTTTGAGGTCGAGCAGAGCTCATAATACAGATCAGGATTTCCTGCCTTTTCGCACTCCTCCACAATATTTAAAATCTGCGCTTTATCTTCCAAATAAACGTGATGTACCGCATATGCGTTATCCCAATAAATCCGGAAATCATCCGCCGCAGGCTTTAAATTTGCAAAGCGCCTTACCACTTCGTCCGAATACACCACGCCTGACGGGTTTGAATACTTCGGAATATTCCAAATCCCCTTTACGGCAGGGTCACTGTTAACGTACTGTTCAACCAAATCCATATCCGGACCGTTTTCGTCAATCGGAATATTGATCATCTCAATCCCAAAGCTCTCCGTAATCGCAAAATGCCTGTCATATCCCGGAACAGGACATAAGAATTTTACCTTGTCAAGCTTACACCACGGCGAGCTGCCACAGATGCCGTGTACCATCGCTTTGGAAATCAAATCGTACATCACACTCAGACTGGAGTTCCCATACACCATGACATGGTCTTTTGAGCACTCCATCAACTCTGCAAAGAACTCCTTCGCTTCGTTGATACCGTCCATCAGTCCATAGTTTCGAATGTCAATTTTATTAACACCCTGAAACGCTGACTTGCTGTTCAGAATGTCAAGCATCGGCGCCGATAAATCAAGCTGGTCCGTTCCCGGTTTTCCCCTCGACATATCAAGCTGGATGTTCTCTCCTTTTAAGGTTTCATACTGTGCCAAAAGCTCTGACTGCAGCGCGAGCAGTTCTTCTCTTCCCATTTCACTGTACGGTTTCATTTTTCATAACCTCCATTACATACGATATTTATGACGGCTCTTTTTCCTACATTAATATATACTATGGTGTCCGTCTCTGTCAATATGTTAATATTTTAACGTTATGAAATACTTACCAAAACATTTCTTTCCCCAGCTCCACCAAAATCAGCAGCGTCACCGGTCCAAGCACCACCCCGCCAATTCCGTAGAAGAGCACGCCTGCATACACTGCAATCAATACTGCAACGGGTGAAAAGCGAAGTCCGTTCCCCAAAAGCCTGGGCTCCAGCAGCTCCCGTATCAATACACATATAATATATGTCGTAATCACCGCAATACCACCAAAAATCTTTCCGCGAATAAACTGAACGACACCAATCGGGATTAAAACAATGCCTGTTCCGATAAACGGCAGAAAATCCATAACCCCCGCCAAAATCCCATAAGAATACGCATCTTTCACACCGCCGATATAAAGCCCGATTGTTGCAGTCACACTGATACAGAGCAAAATAATCGACTGCGTTTTTGCGTAAGTCTTAATCATGCCGCCAAGTTTCTTGCCAATCCGTATTACTATAGAAAGAAGACGGTCAATTGCAGGCTCTAAAGCGGCAAGATTCAAAAGCCCCTGCTGCCAGCGTTCCACTTCACGCGCAAACAGGACAACACAGATAAAGCTCACAAGGATAAACGTCCCGACATGCCCGGCTACCGATAGATACCGCAGACTGCCGCTTAAAAACCCGTCTCCCGTATGTGCAAGACTGCCCGCAAAATCGGAAACCCACACATCAATCCAACGGCTGATTGCGCCCTCCTCAAATCCCCAAAACTCCTCAATTCTGACACTCGTGTCAGAAATAATTTGGGAAACACTGTCCGTAATGAATCCGACGTCACGCACAACGTTTCGCGCGCGGCTTATCAGAAATGTTCCGGTGCCTACTATAATAAGCGCAACGACAAGAATAATGCCAAACAAAATCCCGCCTGCCATTACACCCTTTCCGTTGCTTTT
>CAMWNY010000069.1 GCA_947175775.1 uncultured Lachnospiraceae bacterium
CTTAGCGCCGTAAATATTCAGATGCGTATTGTCTACACTGCATTCTTTATTGGAAAGCCATGCCTGAAGCTGCAGAGTCCCCTCTGCACCCAGCTTTGGGTAAAGCTCTTTTGTGTACGCCGTGAGATCCACTACTTCCGCTCCCACTGCCGCACCAAGATCGCGGATTGCTTTAGCGTAATCGCCTCCGGGATAACCCTCCGCCCCCTTTGTAATATGGCAGTCCGCATCCGAAAGTGTTCCGGAAGGATTTCTTCTTACAATCGGTGTACACAGGATTGGTGTTGCCTTTGCATCAAGCGCAATTTTTACATAGTTATCATACAGACTCTTTGCAAATGAACCCTCCGTTTTATAATCTCCATTGGGGTTTGTATAACGGTGCTCTTCCTCTTTTCCCGTCTTTTCATCATTATGGCCGAAGCCAATGATAAGCACATCGCCCTCTCCAATATTTTCCGTCAGCTCATCATATAAAGGTTTTGAATCTTTGTCAGTTAAATAACTCTTTGAGCTGCGCCCTGACATTGCAAGATTCTTTACTTCGTAGTATCCCGTCAAATAGTCGCCAATCTGCGTGCCGTATCCGTAACGCGGATAGTAGTAATTATCTTGAAATGCGCTTACTGTCGAGTCTCCGACAAGCCATAATGTATGTTCTTTTGTCTCTGTCGGCTTTTCAGGTGCAGAATCGTCTCCTGTATCCGGTTCCGTTTCCGGTTCCGTACTCGGTTCCGGCTCAGTGCCAGGCTCCGTTCCCGGTTCCTCTCCCGTGCCGGGCTTATCTCCTGTACTTGAGCTCTCTTCCGTATCGGGAACTTCCTCTCCGGCTTCTTCTTTCAGTTTTGCTTTCTCTGAAACAATCTTAAACTTCAGACTCTTTGTACCATAAAACGCACTTGTATTTCTGCCTTCAACCGTTACTGTGGCTGAGCCAACCTTGTTATTATTCTTGTATGATACAATCTTAATGTCTGTTGCTTTAACGCCGTCAAGAACGCCTGATTTTACAATTTCCGTTTCTGTAAATGTTACGGCATTCACGCCATCAAATCTCCGGTCCGCAAGCTTTGCCTTCTTATCCGCCGGCTTTACGCCGCTAAGCTTCTTTGCCACATGGCAGTTTAATGTTGTCTCTTTATACTTTGATGCATCCGCAGGCGTAATCGTAACCGTATTATTTGTATATTGAATCGCAGCCACTGCTTCCGGTTTAATCTTTACTCCTGCCGCATCCGTTATCTTTGCCGCATTTATGATTGTCTTATTATCCTTTGCGGCATCGCCCTTCAGCTTCGTTACATCCACTACCGCTCCGTCTTTTACGTGATAGCTTCCCTGTTCTACCTTAATGCGCACCTCAATGTCGCTGAATTGCTTCTTATAAGAGCCTGCGCCTGTTACTTTTACAGTCTCATACACAGGAAGCGCTTCAATATCCGCCGCTTTTGTACAGTTCTTATAATTTACTTTGTAATCTGTCCCCTCTTTTAAGGTTACACCATTCAAAGTAATCGTTGTAAGCCTTGCGCCCTTTGTAGAGAACTCTGCGGAAAGCGCATTACTGTCTGCCACGTGTTCCGCCAGCGCGTCTTTAATGTCAACCAAACCTATCGTATACTTTATCGTTATAGCGCCCGATAAGTTGTTTGCACCCTTAATCGTAGCTGTCGCTGTTCCTGCCTGCGTGTTTTTCTTATAAACAACTGTGTAGTCTGCGCGAGGGCTTAACTTCACCTCACCAAGCTTCACTGTAAGGTTTTTAAGCGTTACCGCGCTTCCCTTATAATCAAAGCCACCCGTTTCCTTTTCCGTTGCAGTACGTGTCTTTCCGGTTGTTTCCGCAATCGCAGCATTTGATGCCTCAATTGTTACTGTCTGCTTTGAAATATCGGCTTTCCTGATACTAAAGGTAAGTGTCTTCGAACCGTAGTATTCGCCTGTTCCAATAATTGTAACACTTGCTTTTCCCACATTAACATTGTTTTTGTATACAACACGGTAATTTGCTTCACCTACTTGGTCCTTATCTTCTACTTCCGGTGTAATATAAGTACCTGTGTATACTGCGTTCTTCACATCATCTTTCTTAAGGACAAACTTTTTCTTGGAAATATCATGGGCTTTATCCTTACTTGCCACGGCTTTTGCCTTTATTTCATAAGAAACTGTCTTTGTATTCGTAAAAGTACCTAGGTCTGTCTCTTTATCCGTTCCGATGATGTTAATCCTTTGTGATCCTGCTGATTTAGCATCAAACCCTTTTACAGGCGCCACATCATAGTGAATGCCTTCTGTGAGCTGCTGCTGATACGTTTTACCTTCTTTATCCTTGTACGTGTATGTAACGGTAACCGCATACTGTACTTTTCCTGTCTCTACAAGATTCGCTGCTTTTACTTGGATTCTGCCTGTGTCTCTTATAGAAATCTTTCCGTCTGCAGTGTCCGGCTTATCCACGGTTATTTTTGACTCTTCCGTATCACCTGTTTCCTCATTTGGGTTGTCAGGATTGTCCGGGTTATCCGGGTTATCAGGGTTATCAGGGTTGTCAGGGTTATCAGGGTTGTCAGGGTTATCAGGGTTGTCAGGGTTATCCGGGTTGTCAGGGTTATCCGCTTTCTTCGCAATTGCATCAAACATTGCCTGCCCGATGGTCTCCCAATATACGGCCTTAGATGCATACTCCGTAAGAATATCATATGCTGTCAGTTTGCCCTGTCTGTTTACGCTGAATACTTCTTTTCCTTCCGGAGTTTCACCAAGTACATTTTCAGGCGCTTTCACTACGGATGAAATATTCAGTTCCATGCCTTGGATTGCCGACGCAATCGCCGCTGCCTCAATCATACCGCCCAGCTTATTGTTATGTGTCTTGTCTCCCTCCGCCATAATCTGTTTCGCGTAGGTATCATTGTTATTTCCGTCTGCTTTCCAAGCTTCTTCAAACAGATTTTTCGTCAGTTCATATCCGTCAATCAGCAGAACCTTTTCTTCTTCCGCCAACTGCTTCACTGCCGTGACATAAGCATTATTTGATGAAAATGCAGAATCATGGTGTGTCCTGATTTTTCCGTCCGAAGTATAGTACAATCTTGCTACCGGAGTAACAAGTACAGGGGTAGCCCCTTTTGCTTTTGCAACATCTATATACTGCTTCAGGAACCACTTAAATGTTCCCTGACCGCCATTCGGATATTCGCCGTTCGCATCCTTAGTTCCTTCTGTCAGTGGATAAACGCCATTTCCATCAGGATCTCCTACCGGAACATAACGATCGGGATATGTATCCGCACAGTCATTGTGTCCGAACTGAATGAAGAGATAATCGCCTTCGCTGATCTTTTCTCCAATGTCATTGAGCTTGCCTTCATTAATAAAGGTTCTGCAGCTTCTTCCGCCCTGTGCGTAGTTCTGAATTGTTACTTTTGACGAATCGAAGAAATACTGGATAAATTCGCCCCACGCGCCTTCCTTTAATGCCTTGCCGCTATTATACATTCCGTTTGCGGAGTAATCCTTTACCGTGGAATCGCCTGCAAGGAAGATGTTGACTCCATCACCAAGCGTAATATCCGAGCCGCCTGACGGGTCATCCCAGCCGTCCCTAACAACCTCTTCTACCATGTATTCTGCCGGTGTGCCGACTTTTCCACTGACTGTCTGAGGTGTTACCTTTACTTTTATAAATTTGCCAATTGCTGTTTTCTGAATCTGATACGTCTTATCCACAGAAGCAGTTGATTCTTTTACCAATGTTTCTGTGCCGTCGCCGTTCTTATCCACAATATACCATTGGATTATGGACGCATCATTTGCATCGTTTGCTGCGCCCAGGGAATATTTTGCCGTCAGTGTGTGTCCCGGATACGGTGCATTGATGTCGCCATTATCCGTAACGCGTAATTCTTCCGCAAATTCTACGGTATCTGCTTCCGTCACGTAATAAGCAGGTACCCAGCTGCCAAAATAGTCTTCCGCCTTAACCTTTGCTGCCTCCTCTGCAGTCATTACCTTGCCTTTACGGCTGCTTGTATCAACAGAGGCTCCTGCCACTGTAGTCGTATTATACTCTTTAAAGTTTGCACCTTCCGGCTGATTGCCGCTCATCTCATTCCAGCCTGCGGCGGTAATCATATCCGCATTCTGCAGCTTGGTATTCATAAAGATAACCGCTGCATCAGCGCCCCAAGGTCTTCCAAAATATCCCGGCGTTACTGTAAGTTTATTGTGATTGTTTGCCGTAACCGTACAGTTCCTGAACAGATAGCCTTTCGCTCCGCTTGCCCTGGGTGCGGTGATATAACCACCCTGGCTGTTAGCGCTGTATCCTTTCCAACTCAACTCGCAGACGTCAAAAACAATATTGCTTCCCTCGCCAAAAATATAGTCTGTCTGTCCTTCTATTATACAGTTCTTGAAATATGCCTTAACTGCTCCTGTATATATTGTATCCTGACTGCTGTAAAATCCGCAATTTATAAATTCTGACTGGTCAGCCTCTACCGCGATTGCCGCAGCACGCTCCGTTGCAGTCTTACTCATTACGTCTGTATTTCGTTTTCGCTCAACCTTAATAGCTTCTGTGCCAGAAACCTCTACACCATCCTCAAGTTCCTCATCCGTGATATAACGGTTAAATGAGTTCTCAAAGGTAATTCCCTCTGCACGGAATGCTTTTGCCGTACTCTTTACATATACTGCAACGCCCCATCTGTTGGCAATCTTCTTCTCATATTTATCAAATGCATTTTCAGGATTGTAGTAACCGGTTGAATCAGCACTATAGTATTTATATCCAATACCATAATACCAAGTCAATAAAACTTCCTTATCTGTATCGTTTACAAAGCTGACATATGGTGTTTTTACTATAATCTGCTCCCTGTAAGTTCCCGGTGCGATATGAACCGTTACGCGCGAATCGCTTGTCGGCGCGGGATTCATCAATTCACATGCCTCCATGGCTTTGCTTATGGTTTCATAATTATTCGCCTTGTCCGGATATCCTACATAGATATCAGCAGCATACGCAATTTTATCCTTTGCTACAGTTGATACAAACATCAAATCCTTGCTAACTGCGGCGCCTTCTACAACGACATGTGTCTGCGTGCTGAAGTTATTGACTGTTGCCGACGCAAGGTATTCGCCGTCCCTAAGTTCAACGGAGTAGCCTTTGCCGTCTGCGTTCACAGCTGCATCATAAACATACTTATCCTCTACATTTGTAAATTTCAGTGCAGTTACCTGTGCAGAATCATCCAGTCCAATAAACGCACCAGTTACTGCATACATCGGTTTTAACTGTACTGTTACCGTCTTATTTGTGTAATCGCTTCCGTCCTCGTTATTTACGCTAGTTGGTTCTTTCACCTCATAATCATTGACGCCTTCCAGTGCAAAAGTATATGCAACGTCCGGCTGCAAAGTCGTCTCAAAGGTTATCTTATTACCCGTCTGCGTAATTACAACATCGGTATCCTCTGCTTCGGAATCCTTATCCGCAACCATTGTCATGGCAAGCTTGGAGGTATCATAGCCTTCTGCGAATCCAACAATCTCACCGGAATAAGTGTAGACAGTTTGTGTTACAACCTTAAGCGTTATACCGCTCTTTCCGGTCTTATATTCTTCGTCCTTTGTTTCAAAGTTCTTGGTCGCGGAATCAAAGCCGTATCCCATTGCGCCGGATAATACCGCCCTGTATTCAAATCCCGGTGCAAGAATTGCCTTAAAATTACCGCTCGCATCCACTTCCGCTTCTGTTTCTGTCTTAGTTGTTATATTCTTGAACTTTACAACGGCATTGGCAACTGCCTCCTTATGACCGTCGTAGTCAATCGTACCGCTTACTGCAATCGCGGGTACTCTCACAAACCTGTGATACATCGGCTTACCGGAACCATCTGCCCAAACCTTGTACGTACCTGTCTTCTCTGCAACAAACACACATTTTTGAAATACTCCTGACGCTATTGTCACAGAATCACTTTGGCCTTCTGCTCCGCCCTGACCTTCAAAAATGAAATTGATGTCACCGTTCTGGGCGCTGCCCATGTATGCGATAAGCTTATCGCCTGCCTGCATTTTCACTGTCACGTATCTTCTGGAAGCACCGCCTGTACCGTTGCAGTACCACGCGCCTGCAGGCTCAAAGTCCTCATATTTATATTGGGCATTTCCATATGATCCGGCGTTGTAATCACTCAATGCTCCTTCAGTGGTGTATAATCTGTCTCCGCTGTTGTGAACCATTGTTAAATCGCCGAACGCCGTAGTGCCTCCCTTATATTGACCCTTTTTCTCTCCGGTATTTACAATTTCCTTTAATCCATCTGCGGTAATATTGTTGTTGTAGATGAACGGATCCTGGTTCTCCTGCGCCAAAGCGCCAAAATCCCATACATCAATATTGCGGGAACCTGCCTCAACTTCGCCCGGATATTCTACCGCAATGCTGTGAACAAAGATCTGAACACCTCCGCCAAAAGTCAGCGTAAGCTCTCCCGTCGCACCCTGTATTACATGCTTCAAACCTGTTGTACCATTTGCTGCCTCTGTAGTCGGTGTTGGTTCAGAGCCTTTTCCGGAGCTCGACGCAACAGTCGCCTTAGCACCGACGCCATAACAACATGTCACTACAGTGATATTTGCCTTTTCTTTAAGATTTAACACAACCGTCGAATCTTGAGGTGCCAGCAAACCATGCTGTGCATCATTCCAAACAACTTTTTCCCCAAACGTAAATCCGTCAATCGGAGAAACTGGATCGCCTATATTTAATCCGGTAAGCTTAAAAAATTCATATGTGCCTTCCGCAACATTTTTAACAGCCTTTTTGCCAAAAACTGCCGAAATCGTTACATTGCTGTCAGGCATGGTAAACACATCATCACCATCGTCATTTTTGGTGACATCCGCAGTCGCTTCTCCGCCGACTGTGCCATATGTTACCTTCCATTCCTTAAATTCATATCCTGTGTCCGGCGTTGCTTCTGCGATGTTCTTTAAGAGAACCTTGTCTCCCTGTACCGCATACTGCTGCTCCTGTGACTTTGCGCTAACCGTTCCGTTTTCTATATTGGCTGCCGCCGCTATGTTAATTTCATATTGCCGTACAAACACTGGTTTTACGGTAATGTCGCTGCCGGGCATGATAAACGTATATTTGCCCTCTGCATTTTTTTGAACCTCTATTTTCTGTTCCTGGTTATCTGCATCCTTATAAGTGATTTCCCACATGCTTAATACATAACCCGTTTCCGGTTCTGCTGTTGCAACCAAAGACAGATCAACGCTTGCGTGTTCAGCTGCTTTCGTAATGCTGCCTTCACCTGTGGCTGCGGTCACAGTTCCGTTTTGAACGGCGGATGCTTCTGCTATGTTGATATTGTATTCACTGCCTAGTTCTATGAACTCAGCCGATATGGTCACATCGCTTTCCGGCATCACAAAA
Source organism: uncultured Lachnospiraceae bacterium (assembly GCA_947175775.1). GTDB lineage: Bacteria > Bacillota > Clostridia > Lachnospirales > Lachnospiraceae > COE1. The sequence goes on from CAMWNY010000069.1 coordinate 7,460, forward strand.
GAATAGTCGTCAGGACTGCTGCCCGTTACCGAAACTTCTGTTCCATCCGCGGCTGTTACCTTCCAATTGAGAAACGCAAATCCTTCGTTTGCTGTTGCTGTTGCAATATCTGATAATTTAACTGTATCGCCGGGAATTGCTGTTTTTTGTTCTTTGGCTGTTACCGTACCATTTTCTATGGTTTCTGCAATCTTTATCTGCTTTGCATAGGTAACGGTGATTTTACTGATATTTCCACCGTCATAATTACTGCTTGTAATACCTACTATTACAGCTCCCTCTCCCGTTCCCGTATAATCATAAACATATTTGCCATCTTTAATGATAATCTCTTCTTCATTTCCACTTCCGCCGCTTACTTCTTTAAGCGCCTTTGCTTCTTCCAAAGTATCTACTTCAAACGTTACCCTGCAGGCGCCCTTGACTGGAATCCTTATTGTGCTGTATTGCGGATAACTGTACACATAAAGTTTATTATTGCCTATTTTTCCATATTTAATAAACAAGCCATTATAAAGAATGCTTTGCTCATTAAGCTTTGTATTTTTAAATTCATTTGATGTAAAATCCCACTCTGACGCATATTGATATTCGATTGCAAGGCTGTTGTTACTTGTGCCTACTGTCAAATTGCCGATTGACGATTTTGCAATATATGCGCTCTTGTCCGCATTGGCATTCAAGTTGTCTATGGTATTATTCTTGTCCGTAATATTTGCGCTGTTTTCTGTCTTTACGCTATATGTACCTTCTCTAAGTTTAATCGAATCCCCTGCCTTACGGGTATACTCATATGCATCCGCGTCATTTCGCGTAAATACAAGACGCGCTCCTGCCTGCTTTAACACATCCAAAGTAATATCACTGCCATCAACATTTTTACCGCTTACCGAAAGCGTAACGGAATACGTTGTCAAAGCATTATATGTGATATTTTGTGTTGCTGCCCCGGAAATTGTTATTCCTCCATCTGCGTAGATGGAAGTGTCCAATTCATAGTCATTAATATAATCCGCTTCTGATTTGATTATATATTTAACACCTGTTTTCAGTTCTGCGGTATAAGTTTTTGCATCTTTTGTTATAACAGCTTCTACGGTTTTTTCCGAATTTTCCGCTTCAACAAAAGACAATTTTAAGGAATCTAATAAATTTGAATCTTCCGAATCTTCATGCACTGTAATTGTACCTGTCAATTCTGCTGTTGCTGCTGCAGTATTTAATGTTACATCGAATGTCTTTGATGCGTCACTATTATTTGACAAATCAAGTGTTTTGCAATCGTCTGCAACTTCAAATCCCTCACTTGCGGATATTGTGTAGGAATGTTTGTTGTATAAATTAACCGTATATGAATTTGAAGAGATTGCAGCCTCTTTGGTTTCCTTTGTGATATTATCCGTAAATGTAAGCTTCGCATTCGCCAAATCTGTGCCTGATGGCGCTGTCACACTGCCGGATACTGTCACTTCGTCAACGTGCTCTCTGGTAATGCGGGAAACAACTAATGATTTTGCCTTTGTATTACCTGAAATAATAAGGTAATTCCCATTCGAGGGTGCATAAAATGTTAATGTATCTACCGTTTTTGCCGCATCTGCTGTCAAAAGTTGAGTATTTTCTGTAGATAAGGCATCCAAATCAATCTTAAAAGTTCCTCCCGACTCGCTAAAGCCGGAAAAACCCGGATTGGTTCTTTGAGCGAATATCACATCGCCAACTGCGGCGCTCACCTCGACAGTTATTACATCTCCAGCAACTGCCGTTAATTCTGCCCAACTATAATAAGTCTGTTTTCTGCCATTATTAATGCCATAAAACCTAATTCCCTTGTTAGTCCCTACATCTATATCCTTTTCAATATGGCTTGAGCTGTATATCTTCAGATCGCCATACGTATATTCCCCGGCTGTCAATAATTCTGAAACGTCAGTTAGCGTTATCATGTTATTAGCATTATTAACCTCTACCCCACCGAAATCCCATACATCTGTTTTCAACGAAGCATCATATTCCCTGACATCCTCATCGGCTTCTATTGTTTCACGAACTTCTTCCGTTCCCTCGTCATCCTCATCCAAAAACGACTCCATTTCAGAAGTCTTTTCTTCATCCGATGTTTCTTTCTCCGCAGACTGCATACTGTCCTTTATTTCTGTCTCTTTGACTCTTGTTTCTACAGCCGCTTCAAAAGATTCTGCTACATCCTCTTTTTCGTCCGAAGTATTATCTTCGTCTCCTAAAACCTCATCCGCTTCCGCCTGCTCCTCGGCGGCATCAGCTTCTGATGGTTCTTCATAACTGTACCCCCCCCTGTCCCTGTTACTGATCTCCGAGCCCACGCGCCTCGTGATCATAGCGGAGGGCGGGAGGT
>CAMWNY010000070.1 GCA_947175775.1 uncultured Lachnospiraceae bacterium
ATACGGAAGCAGTGGAAAGCACTGTGGATGAGACCGAGACGGAAACGGTAGAGGAGACGACTACGGAAGTTGAATCAACGGAAGCTATGTCAGATGCAGAAGAATCAACAGAAGAAGAGACATCAGATACAGAATCAACGGAAGAAGTAACATTCGAAATAATCAACAGAGACGAATCTCCTGCCGTTGAAGGAACCACATATACGTTTAACGCAAGTGAATTTATGGTGAACGATGCAGATAAAGCAGCAGTGGAAGCCGGAACAAAGATTGGCACAGAGGAATATTTTAAAGTCGTTTCACTTGGCTCTTTTGAAGACAAAGGCGCAATGGTTGAAGGTAACGTTGTCAAAAGAGGCGATGCTACCAAGACAAAAGCTTTGGAAATAACAAAGAACTCTACGGCAGGTATTCAGTTTACTGTAAAAGGTACTGCTGACGCCACGTTTATGGTTGCAAGTACAGGCGGCAAGAATATTTCTTCCGTAGCATTAATTGATGCCAGTGGTAATATTATAAAGGCATCCGAAGCAAAACTTACAGAAGGAAAGCAGGGCGATGAACCAACAGGTGTTCCTGCTGGTGAACAGGAAAACGGAAGCTTTTTAGTATATGGAAATGAGACAAAAGCAAGTACTCTTGTATACAAGGGTTTAAAAGCAGGTACATATACGGTTGTTTCTCCTGAAACTGATAAAGTAAGCCGCAGTGCATGGTTTGTCAGCGCGGCTGTCTTGGAGACCAGTTCTCCGGTTCAGATAATAACCGCAGACTATTCATTTAACGCAAAAGAATTTATGGTAAATGACGCAGATAAAGCAGCAGTGGAAGCCGGAACAAAGATTGGCACAGAGGAATATTTTAAAGTCGTTTCACTTGGCTCTTTTGAAGACAAAGGCGCAATGGTTGAAGGTAACGTTGTCAAAAGAGGCGATGCTACCAAGACAAAAGCTTTGGAAATAACAAAGAACTCTACGGCAGGTATTCAGTTTACTGTAAAAGGTACTGCTGACGCCACGTTTATGGTTGCAAGTACAGGCGGCAAGAATATTTCTTCCGTAGCATTAATTGATGCCAGTGGTAATATTATAAAGGCATCCGAAGCAAAACTTACAGAAGGAAAGCAGGGCGATGAACCAACAGGTGTTCCTGCTGGTGAACAGGAAAACGGAAGCTTTTTAGTATATGGAAATGAGACAAAAGCAAGTACTCTTGTATACAAGGGTTTAAAAGCAGGTACATATACGGTTGTTTCTCCTGAAACTGATAAAGTAAGCCGCAGTGCATGGTTTGTCAGCGCGGCTGTCTTGGAGACCAGTTCTCCGGTTCAGATAATAACCGCAGACTATTCATTTAACGCAAAAGAATTTATGGTAAATGACGCAGATAAAGCAGCAGTGGAAGCCGGAACAAAGATTGGCACAGAGGAATATTTTAAAGTCGTTTCACTTGGCTCTTTTGAAGACAAAGGCGCAATGGTTGAAGGTAACGTTGTCAAAAGAGGCGATGCTACCAAGACAAAAGCTTTGGAAATAACAAAGAACTCTACGGCAGGTATTCAGTTTACTGTAAAAGGTACTGCTGACGCCACGTTTATGGTTGCAAGTACAGGCGGCAAGAATATTTCTTCCGTAGCATTAATTGATGCCAGTGGTAATATTATAAAGGCATCCGAAGCAAAACTTACAGAAGGAAAGCAGGGCGATGAACCAACAGGTGTTCCTGCTGGTGAACAGGAAAACGGAAGCTTTTTAGTATATGGAAATGAGACAAAAGCAAGTACTCTTGTATACAAGGGTTTAAAAGCAGGTACATATACGGTTGTTTCTCCTGAAACTGATAAAGTAAGCCGCAGTGCATGGTTTGTCAGCGCGTTTGTCAGCGATACATTTACTTCCGGTTCAGGTGATGAAGAAACACCCATTGACTGGAGCGAAATGAAACCACCTGTTATTTTATCTGCAGAGCAGACCAAAGACAAAGAAGGCGTTCTCACAGACAAAATCGCGGTAAAAGTACAGACAATTATTCATGAATTCAAGGGCTGTGATAAATTAATCGTTGAAATGTATGACGCTGCCGATGCAACAAAGCCTGTTGCTACTGCATCATCAGCTGTAGAGACCGAAACAGAAGCGACAGTAACCTTTACGGTTTCAGAAAGCGGAACGTATTACTTTGTAGCAAAAGCAACCCGCTCAAAGGAAGAAATAACGAAGGACAGCGAACGTTTTGCCATGGAAACTCCGTTTGTTCTTCCCCTTGGAACTCCGACAGTTACAAGAGCCACAAACGATGGAGCAGGCGGCATTGAAATCGGATATAGCGCAGTTCCTGAAACAGAAAAATATATTGCAAAAGCCGTTCAGGTTACAAAGAACGAAAACGGCACGTATACCCCTGTTGAGGGTGCAGAGCCTAAAACTGTAGAGAGCACTGCAGCAACCGCTAAGTTTGACGGCCTTACAGTCGGACAGTATTACGGTTTTAGCGTACATGCAGTCCGCGGCACTGAGGAAAGCAAAGAATCAAATGTATTATATAAGATTGTAAAAGATGTAAAAGAACAGATTTGGGATTATGCGGTATTTGGAGAATCTGCAAGCACAGATACAGCAAAATGCTATTATTCAGGTGATGCAAACGACAACGAAGTAACAGTTTGGTCATTAAGCGGTTCTGGTAAGATTGTACCGGCTTCCACGGATGGTATTTCATATTACTATACAAAAGTTGACAAAGATACAAACTTTGTATTGGAAGCTACGGCACATGTCGATGAATGGACATACTCAAACGGACAGGAAGGCTTTGGTCTTATGGTTGCCGATGCCATAGGTGAGATTGAAGCGCCCAAAACAATTGGTACAAAATTCTGGAATAACTCTTACATGGCAGTTGCAACAAAGACACAGTACTACTGGAATGGTTCCAGCATATTGCCTGAAACCGCAGGTCCAGGCGAAGGCATATCACGTTATAATATGTATTTGGGTCTTGGTTCCCTTGCAAGAACAGGTGTTACCGATGAGTGGAAGACAGAGGAAGCAGCAGGCGCTACAATTCCTTCAAAATTTGTATCCGAACAGCTTTCCCTTGAACATGCAGCAGCAACAAAGGGGCTTCCAAGCGGCGGTAACTATAATATTATCGGAAATAAAGTCAGCGGCGGAACAGCAATTGATGTAGAACCCCTGCTGACAGAGTTAAAGCTTAGAATCGAGAAGAATAACACCGGTTATTTCATAACGTATATTGACAAGAACGGTGAAGAAACAATACATAAGTTCTATGATGAAGCAATTTACACAAAAGATTACGCAAATCAGACCTTGCTTCAGATTGACAAAGAAAATATCTATGTCGGATTCTTTGCAGCAAGAAACGCAAAGATTACCTTTAAAGATATTACATTTACGACAAAGAGCATTGACGAGAGCGCACCTCCCGAGGAGAAGCCCTTAGTATTCAATGCGCCAAATTACACAATTCTTTCCGCTGCTGTGTCAAACACGCCGGAATATGATATTGATTTTACTTCAAACTGGAACGGTACATTAAGCATCAAAGACAGCGCAGGTAGAGAGCTTGTAAACGAAGCATACTTTGACTACGCGGAAAAGGCAATGACTACCGTATTGGATGGCGGAAGCTATAAAGAGATTTCGATGCTTGATAAATTCTTCGTATACGAGAAAGATGACGAAGGAAAAAGAATTCCGGGAACAGAAATTCTTAAAGCAGACGTAAAGGCTGTTATTCCAATTAATGATGATGTAAACAAGGTATCAAAGCTTGCCATTGGCGGCAACCAGTTTACCGTAACCTTTACTCCTGACAGAACATGGCACAAAAACGACGATGAAATTCAAGTGCTTACTTCATATGATACTTCTGTACAGACCTTAACGGTAAGCTACAGACAGTATGGCGAGGATGCAACAAACCTTTATGTATCCCCGAATGGCAAGGCATCCGGAGATGGTACAAAGGAATCGCCGCTTGACATCTTTACTGCTGTAAAATATGCAAGAGCAGGACAGACAATTGTACTTTTAAAGGGTACCTACAACCTAAAAAAAGCACTTGTTATCGAAAGAGGTGTTGACGGTACGGCTGCATACCCGATACGAATGATTGCGGAACCGGGAACATATAACAGGACAAACCCGTTTGATTTAAAGAACAGCGGTGTTGTCATCAACTTTAACAAAGTCGCGTCCGGCATGACAATTGCCGGTGATTACTGGTACTTAAGAGGATTTGACGTAACAAATTCTTCTGACGGAAACAAAGGTATTCAGGTATCGGGAAGCCATAACGTTCTCGATCAGATTAACACATATTATAACGGAAATACCGGTATTCAGATTAGCCGTTATAAAGGCTCGGACATTGATAAGTCAGATGACTGGCCGGCATATAATACGATTCTGAACTGTACATCCTTCCTGAATGCGGATTCCGGTCATGAGGATGCCGATGGATTTGCAGCTAAGCTGACAATCGGCGACGGCAATGTATTTGACGGCTGTATCGCTGCATACAATGCAGATGACGGCTGGGATTTCTTTGCAAAATCAGAATCAGGACCGATTGGTCAGGTTATTATCAAAAACAGTGTTGCATACAAAAACGGCTACCTGATTGCCGATGCAAACGGTAATATGGATGTAACCGGTACGGAATTTACAGGTAATGGTAACGGTAACGGCTTTAAGATGGGCGGAGAAAACATTAAAGGGTATCATATATTAATGAACTCTTATGCTTTCCTCAATAAGTCGAATGGTATTGATTGTAACTCATGCCCTGACATTCAGGTGTATAACTCCATCTCCTATAATAACGGCGGAATTGTAAATGGAGACGCAAAAGCAAACGTGCGATTCCAAAGTGCAGCATCACAGACAGCATTTAGAGCACGCAATTTAATCAGTTTTAAAACAGATGTTCTTGATATTGCTGAAAACCTGAAACCAGTGACGCCGGCAGGCGAAAAAGATCTCAATGATTTTGAAGGTCCTACAAACTTTTATTGGGATGCAGGTTCTAAAATTTCTAAAAATGCAGACAACAAGCAGGTAACAAAAGACTGGTTTAAGACATTAAACTACAACGGAATAGACACGATTGCAAGAAATGCCGACGGCACAATCAATATGAATGATTATCTTGTGTTCTCAGACAAAGCAGACACCTCTGTATTTGTCAAACTTAAGGAAGGCACAAATGCTGCCGGAGCATTGATTTATGAAACCGCAGATACGGAAGAAGGCATCGATGGTCTTCCAAGTATTGGAGGACAGCCGTCTGACGAAGCAAACGGAAAACCTGCTGACACGGATACGTCGGGCAATATTGTAAGCGGTGATGATGAAGATCTTTCCTCAACAGATACATGGACAGATGAAGAGTTTGCACAGCTTGACGTAAACGGCACAACGCTTAAGATTCTCTTGGATCTTGACTATGACAAAAACGGCTATTATGCGGACTACACCGGTGTTGCTTTGAAACCGGCGGTTCGTGTGGCATATGGACCGAATGAGCTTTTGAAGAAGAATTATTCTGTAAGCTACAAGAATAATACAAAGGCATATGAGTTGAGACCGGGCGATGAAGGTTTTGACACAAAGCTTGCTCCTACTGTTGTAATAAAGGGCAAAGGCAATTACGCAGGCGAATATAAGTTCTATTTCGTCATTAACAGAGTTAATCTGAACAGTGAAAAAGTAACCTGTGCAGATATTACAACCGTTGCAACAAATAAAGCCCAGAAGATTAATCCGGTTGTAACATTTGACGGAAAGAAACTTGGCGCAAAAGATTACACAATTGGCAGAAGATATACACGTGAACCCGTTCAGGCTGATGACGGAACAGAAACGGGTGAAATAAAAGAGGTTGATTATTCAGGATCTTACGAAGCGGCTGGTACTTATTATGTTGAGCTGAATGCTGTAGACGGCGGAAACTTTGAAGGCACGAAAACAATAACTGTCAAAGTGCTCTCAGAATCTGAAGCATCAGGCAAAACGCCGATGAGCAAGGTTAAAGTTGATAAGATTCCGGATCAGATTTATGATGGAACGGCACATTGTCCCGCTGTAGCAGTAAGCGGTCTTACACCGTCATCATTTGACGGAGAAGGCAATTATGTTGCAGGTGATTATGATGTTGCATACTACAACAACACGGATATTGGTATTGCTTCCGTAGTTCTTACAGGTAATCTTGAAAAAGGCTATTATGGTACAAAAGTTGTGACCTTTAAGACCCTTGCAAAACCTTTTAACACTAAGGATTATTCCGTAATGGTTAAGGGGTCATTTGACGGAAAGACATATACTGCAACAACAGATGAAGAATATAAGAATTTAGTCATTCCTTCAACAGGCTCATCAATTACATTCGGAAACGTTGTAGTTAAGGTTATCAGCAATGAAGGTTCAGAAGATGTCAGACTTACGGAAGGCGTTGATTATACCGTAAGCTACAAAGGTAATAATAAAGCTGGTTCCGCAGCAATTGTTATCAAGGGAATGGGCGATTTCAAAGGCAGCATGACGAGAAGCTTTAAGATTACGCCGTTTATGATTGATTCTTCAAACACGACAGTAGAGCCTATTGGTGTTCAAACGTATGCAAAGGGCGGCGTAAAGCCTTCTGTTATCGTAAAAGTAAACGGTAAAGTTGTATCCGCCAAAAATTATACCGTAAGCTATAAAAATAATAATAAAGTCGGAACAGCAACTGTTTCCATTGCAGGCAAGAATCTCTTAAAGGGCAGCCTGAAAGACGCCGGAAGCTTCGAGATTAGTGCAAAGAATCTTCGTACGGCCAATATTATAGCTGACAATGTATACTATGGAACAGCCAAGACAAATACAGCACCTGGCAACCAAATTGCTTACGCTACGAAACTTGCAGTAAAGGACGGCAATAAGACACTTTCACTCAACAGTGATTACACGGTAACATACTATGAAGGGAACGGTACACCGGTATTCAATTATAAGACGGGTGAGTTGAAGTTCAGAAATGCCGTTAAAAATGAAGATGGAACAGAGTCTACAGAACTCAAGGACGCTGCGCCATTAGAAAAGAACAGCAAGATAGCGTATGATGGATCAAATAAGACAATTTATGCAGTCATTTCAGGCGGCAAAAATAATTTGTATGACGGATTCTCGTTTGCATCTTATAAGGTTGTAGGTAAAAACGATATTAAGACTGCCAAAATCACAAAAATTACGGATATTTATACCTACAATGACGGCACGGTGGCAGCGCCGAAGCTTGAAGTTAAGATACAGAACAGAGAGCTTGTTGATGGCAAGTATGTAAAGAAGGCTGAACTTGATACATTGGAGTTCAATAAAGATTATGAAATCATAAATATTAAGAACAATGACAGAGCCGGAACATGTACTATTACAATTAAGGGTAAAGGCGATTATGCAGGCACAAATAAGGTAAGTTTCAAGATTGAAAAGAAAAATTTGTCATCATGGAATGGTTATCTTAACTATGCCACTATAGAAAATATTGTTATTAATGTTAATGAAGACGACCTCAAACCGGGCGGTAATTGGGAATATCTTGTTAAAGACGGAGTCGATGATAAAGCATTTACAACAGCTGCAGAAGGAAAGATGTATGTATTCGATTCGAAAGGCAATAAAGTTTCACTTGTATATAGTGAAGATTATTCGATAGCATCATACACAAACAACAAGGTTGATGTTTCTAAGTTGACATTCGACGAAACCGGTTATGCAAGCCAAACAGCTACAGCAACAATCAAAGGTGAAGGCAGCTATACCGGAAGCAGAACGATTCAATTTACAATCCGAGTAAAGAAAACAGCATAAACCATGCCTTAACAAATAGGAGAAGGAGCGGATAAACCGCTCCTTCCTCTTATGTCCTGGTATGAAATTACTGTACTTTAATGCTTATATTCTTAAAGCCTGAGTACACCTTAATGCCATTTACAGTCGCAGCTGTAATTGTAACGCTAAGTGACTTTCCGCTCTGAATCTTTGATGCATCATAGCTTACATTAATGTACTTCGGATCAAGTGTATTACCATTAATAACAATCTTTCCAACAAGAGCTTCTTTGATTGCTGCCGTTGTTGCTTCTGCATCTTCCGGCTTTTCAATCGTAGCTGTCGTATCTTTTGCTACAAGAACACGCTTTAATTCATATGTCTTCTTAACAAGCGTATACTTGAATTCTCTTGTACCACCGAATCTACCTGTACCATATATTGTTACATTCTGCTTTCCAGCAGCAGTTGCTGCGGTATTCTCATAGTCATACGTATAATCATTTGTCTGATTCTCAGAATCCCTGTTTTCAAAGTTACCGAATGATAACTCACCAATCTGTGAATGTGTCAATATCATATAATACGGAGCATTCTCAGTAGCATCCTTTGTATGATTGTTCAATCTGTTGCGTGCACCCAAGGTAGCTTTCTCAGCCTCTGTGTCATCAACGAAGTATATCGGTGTTGTCTTCTCTGTTGTCTTGTCGATTATCTGAAGTTTTGCTTTCGCAATATCATAATAAGCAACTCTAAATTCAGCTACAACAATGCCTGGATCTCCGTCTGCAAGCGGCTTGAAGTTTGCACCTACAGGTTTTGCGTATACAGTTACATTAAGACCCTTATTCTCGTCAATTGCAATTTCTGCCTTTCCTGCCTCTTTATCCTGAGGATTGAACGTAACAGTCTGTGTAGTCACTGTTCCATTCTCTGCTGTTGTTGTCACATTGTACTTGTATTCCAATGTGTAGTCGCGGTTCTTTGAAAGCGGCTTCTTAACATTTACTAACACAACTTTAGACTTCTCCAAATCTGAAGCTTTGATAGAAGGTTTTCCGTTTGTAAATACATCCGATACAGACTTCGCCGTAATGTTTCCTGAAGTAAAGTCACAAGGAGCAATGGTGTAATCAATTTCTGTCTTTGCTGTACCCTTTAAGCTTCCCTTCCATGAAATAACAGCCTTTGCAGAATCGTTTGCATTCTTGTTATTCTTGTAAGAAATCGCATAGTTTTTCTTAGATACCGTGTTACCGTTGTACTTAACAATAATATTTGTTAATGTTCCACCCGGTGTGTATTCAGCTGTCGGAGCATATCCAACTTCCAAATCTTTGTTTGTAAACTTATACTTGCCATTTTCTGAGGCAATCGTCGTAACGGATGCGGCTACCGGCGTAATCTTAAATTTGAAATTAGCCGAACCTGAGTAATTGTGAATACCGGTAACTGTCAGTGTTGCGTTGCCTGCCTCAGTGTTTGCCTTATACTGATAGGTATATCCATATCTGTAAAGACCATTTTCTTTTTCGTTGACATCCTTGCTGCCCTTCTTAACACCTTCCACAACAACATCTTCACCGTTTGCATCTTTTACAATAACGGAAATTTTGCCCTGTGCAAGCGCTGCGCCAGTATATTCTTTCGAATCAGCGAAATTAGCAACTGTTACATTTACACCAGCCTTCAACGCTGTCTTTTTAATTGTAAACGGTATCGTCTTGCTTCCAACGAAGCCTGCTTCCGGTTTTCCGGAAACCGTTATGGTTGCCTTACCTACATCAATATTGTTGATGTAATCAATTGTCATCTGCTCCGCATTAAATCCATCCGGAACAGGTGTAATTGCCTTTCCTACATAATCGTAAGAGCTTGCCGCAAGTTTCATGGCTGTCTTGCTGATGTCCTGGGCATTTGCCGGATCAAGAAGGATAAACTTCGTATTCAGCACGCCTGTATAG
>CAMWNY010000071.1 GCA_947175775.1 uncultured Lachnospiraceae bacterium
CAAAAACACAAATTACCGCAAAAAATTTAATCATATCTAAATATACCAGTCTTTCCCTCTGCATTATTATAAATTACCTCTATTCTTTTAGCATTTTTTCATAATCTTTTCAATAATTGTACTATCTCCATATACTATCTTAGAATCGTATTCCCTATCAGGAAATGCTCCATATGCTAATTTAATATTCAGTCCTTTTTCTTTAAGAAAGCTTTCAACTCTATCTGCTAACGATATGGGATTACCAGAGCACACATTTATAATTCCCGTATATTCATCCTGCGTACTTGTCTTTGCAATTTGTTTAGCCAATTCGTCTACTTCTATAAAGTCATATTTTGCTTGTCCCGAAGTAAATGGAAACTCATTTTTGCCTTCCTCAGCGGCTTGTAAAATTTTTGTAAATATAGAATGATTCTTTACATCATCCCCTAATATGTAATATGCTCTCAGCCAATAAATATTTACATCCTTATCCTTTGCATACAACAAAAGAGACTGCCTTAATGCATTTTTAGCTATACCATATTGCGATAGTGGATTACACGGTGTATTTTGATCTATTTTGCCCTCCCAAAAACCAATTTCATGCATTGTTCCCATTACAGATATTCGTTTGCATCCACCATCTATCATATTACACAAAAACCTGTAATGGCTTGATAAATAGTCCATGTGTGCTTTTGAATTATGCACAAATCCATCTTTCCATGCCAAATGAATACACACATCCGGTTCTCCAAGTTTTCCATATACATCCAAATCGCCTGCAAATATATCTACATTACTATATTGGGCTTTTGGATTAATTCCATTATTTACAATATCCACAGCTATCACTTTATGTCCATTATTTAAAAGCTCATTTACTACATGCCTCCCAATATAACCCGATGCACCTGTTACTACTATTTTCATCACATTCCTCCATTTTTTAATTCATTATACATTCACAATCTATTTTTGCCACCCCATATCTTGAAGAATCATCAATTATATCAAATTCTGCAAATGGTGTCAAACTTCCAATCAATCCTCCAATTCCATTCTCAGCATAAATAGATACAAAGAATTTTCCCGCTAAAAAATTTAAAACTTTTATAGTAAAACAAAAATGATTTTCCTTTTTTAATAAATATCCCCTGCCACAATTATCATAAATATCAGCATATGCTAATATACCATCCGCCCGCATTATTTCGAATCTGAGGTTGGCAGTAGTGTCTATCGATGATGCAAAATCTAATTTTATAGCTATTCTTTCACCTATTCCCCATATTTTTTTTTCATTATCATTTATATCCAAAAGCTTAACTGACAACAATCTTATTTTAGATTCTTCTTTCATATCTATGTCATTAAATGTTTCTGATGTGTTTATATGCCTAGCTGCTAATTTCTTTCTTTCAGTCTCTTCTATATACTCTATATATTTTTGAGTTACGTCATTTGTTTCACCAACCGCAGCTATTCTACTATTATTTATCCAAATACACCTATCACATACCTTTTCTATCTGATTCATAGAATGCGATACTAGTACAATCGTTGTACCCTGTTTTTTAATCTCTGCTATTTTTTGAAGACACTTTGATTGGAAACCAGCATCACCAACTGCTAAAATCTCATCTACCAACAATATGTCTGCCTGTACATTAATCGCCACAGAAAACGCAAGCCGCATATACATCCCTGATGAATATGTCCTAACGGGATTATTTATACATTCACCAAGCTCAGAAAATTCTATTATCTCATCAAGCTTATCATCAATCTCATATTTCTTTAATCCAAATATTGATGCATTTATATATATATTTTCTTTTCCTGACAGATCTGGATGAAACCCTGCCCCAAGCTCTAATAAACTTGACACACGCCCCTTCACATTTATAATACCTGTATCAGGATAAATAATCTTTGTTAATAGCTTTAATGCTGTACTTTTCCCGCATCCATTTATCCCTATTAGCCCCACTGCTTCACCTTTATATATATCAAAGCTAATATCGTCAAGAACTTTCCGCGTTTCATATTTATTTCTATTTGCAAAAAGAAGCTTCTCTTTTAACATATGCCCTTTATCAAAATATATCCTAAAACTTTTGGATACATTTCTTACTTGTATAGTTACATCCTTACTCTTTTCTACGTCCATATTAAAACTCCTCAACAAATCTTCTTTGCAGCCAGTCAAATATCGCGCAACCAATAATTAACGCTGCTGTTGCCCATACTAACGCATTCATTAAGGTACTCATATTAGGCACATTTTTATAATAAAGTATATCTCTGTACGCTTCTATAATAGCAGTCATAGGATTTAAACGTATAATCCCCTTAAATTCTTCTGGAACAGAATCCATTGAATAAACAACCGGACATGCATACATTAATCCCAAAGAAAGAATGCCAAATATTTGTTCCATATCTCTATAGTACACAGAAATGGCACTACATGCCATTGTTATCCCCAATGCAAGAACATATTGTATTAAAAATACAATTGGCAGCCATACAATTGCTTGCAAATTTATACCTATACCGGAGAGCAGCAAAACAACAAATATCACCAAAAATGACAACAACATATTCACAAACTGACTTGTTGCAAATGATATAGGAAGCACTTCTCTCGGAAAATATATTTTTTTCACCATTTCCTGCTGATCCGTAACTGCCCTTGCTCCTCCAGTCAAGCATGCCGAAAAGAAAATCCATGGAATTAATGCTACAAACAAATGCATATAATAATTTTCAACGTTAATTGGCATTACCACTGAAAAAGCAAACGTATATATCAATAATTGAAACAGTGGGTTTAAAAATGTCCACATAAAACCAATTAATGAATTTTTATATTTTCCTTTTAAATCTCGCCTTACAAGGCTAAAAATCATTTCTCTATACGCATAAATCTCTTTTATATCCATATTCGTACCTTTTTAGTTATCCTCGTATTTATATACTTTATGAGGTCCCATTATTTTTCTCTTAAAATTAATAATGCCCACAAATATTTTCTTAGGAAATATTTTTCTTAAGAAATACTTAATCCTATAATCCCAGCCATGAAAATTAATCCTTATGCCATTTTGAGACTGAAACAATCCCAACAAATCATGTGTTCCAAATGTTCCAGCATAATACATCAAGGTTGTATATTCTATCTTGGCAAAATTGTCGCTCATTACCACAGCAGTATAATAACCGGCTTCTTGTGCAACATAAGCATAACACCTTTCTATTGCATGGGATATTGTTCCATCTATTGGTAATGGTTCTTCCGGAAAATCCTCATACGCCCAATTATACTTAAAAAGTTTCTTAACCGCGGATGTTCTAAACCAAAAACAAGATCCGTGTGGAGCTATAGGCACCTTATATTTATCAATAGGAACCGATATGTTCAATTTTTTTAACAAATCTACAGTATTAATATAATTCTTATCCCAAGTCTGTAATAACCCAAATATATACGGACCATGTAACGGCTTAGGTGGACATATCACTCCTAAATGATTATTGTCTTCAAATAATTGTAATACATTTTCTACATATTGCTTTGATTCCAAAACATTTTTATAGCAAATATATGCAAATCCTTCTCCCACACTTCCCGGTTTTTCCTGTGTTACCTTTTTATCATGTATAAAGCATATGTAATCATATTTATCTACAAGTTCATGTCCGACAATAAGAAGCGCAGATACATCCCTTCCTCTATTTTTCACTAGTTTTACAGACACATTGTTTTTTAAATTTTTACAATAAGCCTCTATCTGTTTCTTTTTTTCATCTGTTTGTGTTGTAATATAAATGTCCGCATCTTCAGGCATATTAGAAATATAGGAATAAAGATTTTTTAACTCGTCCACATAATATATATGCGCAAGCATCGCCACTCTTCTTTTTTGAGGAGGCTTTTCCTTGAACTTTTGTAAGCTGATATTCGTAGGGAGCGTATAATTTAAATGTAAATTTTTCGCTATCTCCGTATGGTCCATCGTTCTAAGAATATTTTGCCAAATCAGCTCAACATCATAAAGCCCACTTTGATACAAAAAATCATATAATTCTACCACCGGTTGTCCTGCAGTAGTTTCAAGCATCTGACCATAATCGTGAAAAAAAGCCCTCCTTTTAAATATAGGGCACTTTCTATTCTCAACCATTTCTCTAGCACAGTAAAACGCAGGATATGCTGACATATTTTCCAAATCAGTAACATCTACTGACACGTCCCATTTATATCCTAAATCGGCAAAATACTTTGTGAAATACGATTCATGATAACATACGGAATCCCTATAATTTTCAACCTTTCGAAAATTATCCCAATAATCTTGAAACTCTTTTGAACACAGTAATTTTTTCCTGTATACCATAAAATGTGACTGAATATGCTCCGGAAGGTACCCATACGGATTAAGTCCATAAGGATCTTCGTCGACTCTCTCATGTTTCGTAATACCCCAAAAATCCACATCTTTTTCTTTCATCTTGCTGAATGTATCAGCAAACGGGTATACCGGACCCATTATCGTATGATTTAGCATTATCAACTCATCCAATAATTCTATTTTATCCCAACCCAAATAAGATAATCCTTCTTTGTATGCCCAAACGTCTAAGCCTTCATTAGGTCGAACAATTATCTTTGAATTATATTTTTCAAACTTCTTTTGTCCGTCTTCATTTAATTTTCCATTACAAATAATAACCAGTTCATCAATATTCTGTATCAGGTCGTCCAACAAATATATAATATAGTCATCCACTATTCCGTCTTTATCAAAAAAGAAATATATGCAACCTCTTTTTTGTCCATCCTTAATTCTTAGCATTGTACCTCTATTCTCCCTCTTGGAATTATACGCAGAAGACGTATTTCACGCAAAACTTACAACTATTATAATTCTGCATACTTCGATTGTAAACAAATTTCCGCATTTTGTATTATATTGCATAAGAATGAAACAATTACCATAAAGCTGTCTCTTATTTTCTAATAAACATCCCTGTCTTTTCCATTTCCTTCAATGATTCTTCATACCCGCTGTTATCTATGCTCTGATTGAGAACCCAATCACAAAAATTATGCAATCCTTCTTCTAACAAAACCGTCTGTTTAAAGCCAAGTATCCGCTCAGACTTTGAAATATCAGCAATATTATGTGCTATATCACCTATTCTAAAATCTCCAGTTATATTAATCTTACTATCACTTTTATATTCCTTTTTCAGAAACTGTGCTATTTCTATTACACTTGTACCAACTCCGCTTCCCAAATTGATTATTTCTGAGTTGCTTTCCTTTATATCCAAAGAGTTAATTACCGCATCTGCTACATCCACCACATTGATAAAATCTCTGCTTTCCGTGCCATCTTCAAAAATATTAATTGGTTTATTTTCCAACATAAGTGTTGAAAATATTGATAGTATTCCCGTATATGGATTTTTTAATGATTGTCCAACGCCATATACATTCTGAAACCGAAATATTGTATAATCAATCCCCATTGCTGGACACATTGTAGATAACATATTCTCCTGAGTATACTTAGTAAATGCATACAATGAATTTGGTTTTACCAAACTGTCCTCTGTCGTTAACGCTATTTTTAATTTTTCCCCACAGTGCTCACAATATATATTAAAATTACCTTTCTGCATAGTTTCCTTCCTTCGTGCATTCGGGTATACAACACCGCATTGGGGACAAATATATTTACCTTCTCCATAAACAGATCGCGATGACGATAAAATTATTTTTTTTACTGCACTTTTCTTGTTTGCACTTGAAATTGCCTGAAGAATATTAGAAGTTCCCATTATATTTACTTCATTATAACGGTTTATCATATACATTGACTGACCGGTTCCCGTTTCAGCCGCTAAATGAATAACATACTCTTGACCGTCTAATGCGCTTTTAACTGCATCAAAATCACAAATGTCAGCTTTTATAAAATGGCATTTATCTTTTATCGATGCATAAAGATAAGAATTCTCCCAATCGTCTCCATGAATTTGTTTTGTCATGGCATCCAATACAGTAATATTATAACTTCCTAATGAACTTAACTTTTTTACAATCTCACTTCCAATAAATCCTGCACCACCAGTAATTAATATATTTTTCATTTTAGTGTCCTTATTTTATCCTTTTATCATCAACATATTTTTTATTATAAGCTAATTTTAGTGCCATTGTAAACACTTTTCTTTAGTTCACAATAATTTTCATTTCATCCAATAATAATGCCTTACACCCATACACCACCTTATGCCCCCAATGCCCCACAAGCAGTCTCACATACGCCCCATAAAACTTCTTCTGCTTAAAAAACTGAAGTCTTTCTTTCTGTGCGTCCAGGTCTGCCTTTACCGCCTCGTTCGTATAAGTTGTGCTAATGCTATGCTTTCGCGGGCGGTAATAATAGAGCTTTTCCGTTGTAACCGCGATGGTCTCAGCGCAATTGACAAACAAATGGCTCGTGTAAACATCCTCATGGATTCTTCCCTCGGGAAATAACTGAACGGTTTCAAGTTTTCTGAATATCTGACGGTCGTAAAGCTTATTCCACGACACCGTTTCTATGGCTTTCAGCTTGCCGTGCCAATTTTGAAGCATTTTTTTGGAGGTCAGTATGTATTTTTTTGCATTGGCTTCAGGTACCATTTCCTTTAAAGTTCGGGTGTAAGCACAGGCAGCAATCTGTGCATTGCTTTTTATGAGTAACCGGTATAATTTCTCAATATATTTGCTGTCGACCATATCATCCGCATCAACAAACGCAATATATCTGCCGCTTGATACCTCATATCCTTTATTTCTAGCTGCCGACAAGCCTCCATTTTTCTGATGAATTGCTTTGACGCGCCTATCCTTCAGCGCATATTCATCACACAATTGAGGGCAGTTATCCACAGACCCATCATCTACCAGGATGATTTCCAAATTCTGATATGTTTGGCATAAAATCGAATCAATACACGCGCACAGGTATTCGCTTACATTATAGACCGGAACAACCACACTGATTAAATCCATTGCTCCACAACCTCCCCCATCCGTTCCCACGAAAACCGATACGCCTCTGCCGCAATGTTTTTGGCAAATTCCTCCTCCTTGCCCTCCGTAAAATACCGCACAATCGCTTCCGTAAGCGCCTGTTTATTCTGTGGAGGAACAACATAGCCTGTCCGGTTATGGCTTACTACATCCGGCAGACCGCCTACCTCCGTAACGGTAACCGGCTTCCCAAAGCCATAGGCAATTTGGACAATTCCGCTCTGCGTGGCGCTTTCATAAGGAAGCACAACCATATCACTTGCCGCAAAATATTTTTCCACCTCGCGGTCGGGCGTATAACCGTCGTATATTATAATAGAAGCTTCCAAGCCGCTGCTTGACGCCGCCAGCATTTTAATTTGACTGGCATAGCCTTCCTTGTCCTCCGCGTTTCCAAATTCGCCGACAATCAAAAGCGTCACATTTCCTAAGCGTTCCTTTATATCCGGCATGGCGTTAATCAAATGTTTCAACCCCTTATATGGACGTACAAACCCAAAAAACAAAAGCACCTTTTCATCCTGAGGCAGGGAAAGCTGCGTCCTTGCCTGCATTTTGGTCATATTTGCAAAGCAAAAAGCATTGTACGACGGATGCGGCGTTACCTGACAGTCTGGATTTGGCATAATCTGCTTTAATTCCGCCTCCTCCTCTTTCGCATGGACAATAAAATGCTTTCCGTTTTTTAATGTCATTTTTGTCAAAATTTTATCAAGAGGAAATCGTTCGTGAGGAAATACATTATGGCATACAAATGTCAGATTTTGTTTTCCCATAAATTTTGCAAGCAGAATATAACACGGCTCAAAATAGGGATGCCACCATTGCACCAGCACCATATCCGGCTTTTTTTTCCGAATATAACGTGCTGTCCGGATAATATTAAATGGATTTGCGGTATGAATCATATACTTTGCATTGTCTATTTTAAAGCTATCGTTTTCGTAATCCCGCTGCTCCTTTTTAAACAAAATTTTAGGATACTGCATTTTATAGGAAAGCATTTCCACTTCGAACCTTTTGGATAGTTCACGGCACATCAGTCCCGTATAGTGCGATATTCCTCCTCTATATGGATAAACGGGACCGATTAATACAATCTTTTTCATAAATGATTTTCCAACCAGCGCAGAATGTCACTGTATACCTGTTGTTTGTCCAGTTCATTTAAAATCTCATGCCTGTCGTCAGGATAAAGCTTCATACTGACATCGTTGATTCCTTTCTTTTTGTATTCACAGCAGACTTCATTCACTGCTTTTCCGTAATTACCAACAGGGTCCATACCGCCCGCCAAAAACAAAAGCGGGAGTTCTTTCGGTATATTTTGAATATTTTGGTCTTTTTGTATAAAAGTAAGCACTTCAAATAACGTTCTGTAACCGTTTACGGTAAATTTGAAATTGCAGAATTTATTTTCACAATATAAGTCTACCGCTTTTTCATCTCTTGTAATCCAATCACTTTTTGTGCGCGGATTGTCTATCCGTGCCAAATAATTATGAAAAACACATTGTTCTAACAAAGCAGAGCGGTACCTGTCACCTTTTACAAGCCTGATAATCTCTGATAATATGCTTCCGACCGCAAGCGTAACACTGCTTTTGCTGCCTGTTCCAATTATAATTGCTCCTGTAAGCTCATTTCCATATGTCATAATATAGCGCCTTGCCATAAAAGAACCCATACTGTGTCCCAACAGAAAACAAGGTGTTTTTTTATAATGTTTTTTTGCGTAACATGTAACGCGATGTAAATCCGAAACGACGGTTGCACTCATATTTTTGCGGCAAAAATATCCCAAATCCTCATCTCTTCCGGCTGTAGCTCCATGACCGAGATGATCATTGCCAATAACAGCAAACCCATGATCAAGCAAATAGTTGGCAAATTCATCGTAACGGTCTGTCATTTCTATCATACCATGGGATAATTGTATTATACCGCGCACTTCTCCCTTTGGTCTCCAAAATATTCCATGCAGTCTGTGAATCCCGTCTCTTGATGGCAATTCAAACTCTGTTTTTTTCATATTTTTCCCCCATGCTGCTATTTTATCTCTTTACCTGTTAATTATTTCCAACTATATCCGATATTATTATTGTAAACTTCAATTTGTCAAATATCTACAACCCTAGAAAAAGGGAGCAGTCCCACCTACTCCCTTTTTCAAAGCTTTAATTTACATACTTGTCCAATTATTTAATTTTGACTGGTCGCAGCTGTTTTTGAGAATTTTCTCATAAGTATATGCATCTTTGCGTAATTACATCTTAGAAATCATTACAACAGAAAGATCATATTCTTCAAGAAATTCATCGATGTCTCTCTCGTCATTAATTTCCATAGCTGCTTCAAATACTCCCGTTTCCGGATCAAGAAAGCCTCCTACCATCTCACCTGTAGTTTGATTTTTTCTAATCATCGGTTTTTTGTTTGCTACATTGATTTTTTTCAATACTTCTTTTTTTGCTACTAACATTCTTGTTGATCCCCTTTCAACCCTTCTTCAGTTTGTCTCCTTATCGGTGATTTTATCTCTCTCCTGGTCCAAAATCAGCCGGACCTGCGCTTGGTCCGCTGTATGACGAGAATAAAAAAACCTTCTCTTTTTTCAAAGTGCATATGTAAAACTAAAGCCCACGCAGCTGTTAAATCCTTTCAAAGC
>CAMWNY010000072.1 GCA_947175775.1 uncultured Lachnospiraceae bacterium
GAGTGCGCATCCCCCGGAGGGTTTTTTACTTTATAGGACGTAATTTCCTATAAAGAAAAAAATACAGGACCGTATGGCTTCTTTATGATATGAAAGCGATACGGTCCTTTTATATTTACTATATATTCTTAATCATCATACCCGTTGGGATTGTTCGACTGCCATCTCCAGCTGTCCGCACACATATCCTTGATGCCATACTGCGCCGTCCAGCCAAGCTCCTCCTTCGCCTTTGCCGCATCCGCATAGCATGTCGCAATATCACCGGCACGTCTTGGCTTTATCTCATATGGAATTTTGACGCCGGTCGCTTCCTCAAAGTTCTTCACAATGTCAAGTACACTGTACCCTACGCCCGTTCCAAGATTATAAATGCAAAGCCCTGCCTTCTCTTCAATCTTCTTAAGCGCTTTCACATGACCGACTGCAAGGTCCACTACATGAATATAGTCTCGAACTCCTGTTCCATCGTGTGTGTCATAGTCATTTCCGAATACGCCAAGCTTCTCAAGCTTTCCAACCGCAACCTGCGTGATATACGGCATAAGGTTATTCGGAATGCCGTTTGGATTTTCGCCCATTGTGCCGCTCTTATGCGCACCAATCGGATTAAAGTAACGCAGCAAAATCACGTTCCACTCGTTGTCCGCTTTCTGCATATCCGACAAAATCTGCTCCAGCATCGATTTCGTCCAGCCGTACGGATTGGTGCACTGTCCTTTCGGGCACTCCTCCGTAATCGGAATGAATGCAGGGTCGCCGTACACGGTTGCCGATGACGAGAAAATAATATTCTTACAGTTATGCCTGCGCATCACGTCCACAAGCGTCAGCGTTCCGGAAATATTGTTGCTGTAATATTCCCACGGTTTCTGAACGGATTCACCGACCGCCTTTAAACCTGCAAAGTGAATGCATGAATCAATCTGCTCCTTTGCAAAGATGTCCTCGAGCGCTTCCCTGTCGCGGATATCCGCTTTATAAAACGTAACCGGCTTTCCCGTAATCTTTTCCACACGCTGCAGGGATTTCTCACTCGCATTGGAAAGATTGTCAAGCACCACCACGTCGTAGCCTGCATTTTGCAGTTCCACTACCGTATGGCTTCCGATAAAGCCCGCTCCGCCTGTCACTAAAATTGCCATAATCAAATACCTCCGTTTCTTCTATTATGATCTGCAAATATGATATGCTTCGCAATGTGTTAAAATATTATCATAATTGATACAGCTTTATCATATCGCGTTTACCGCATCGTTGCAAGTGATTTTTAGAGATATGCGATACATGTTTTTTCCTGCCCGTTTTTTGCCTGTTATTGCGCCTTTTTTCTGACGCCTACTTAATGTAGAATCCGGCAAGCTTCATCTCTTCGTCAAACGTAAGCGTATAGGTAATACTCGTCTTCGTGTATGACACGCTTACCTGAACCATTGCGAAACGCTTACTGCCTTGCTTTGCCTCGGAAATGTAAAACTGTCCAAACGACTGAAAATCCCCGAAATCCGCCGTTGCAAGCTGCGACTTTGAGAGCTGGAGCGTCGGCGCATTCAACACCTTTTTCATATCGTCCGTCATGTATGCCACAACGCCTTCATAGTCATCATTTCCGTACAATGTTATGATTTCCTGTGCTGTCTTTTGCACTGTCTCTTCACTGAAAACCGTGCTCTCGCTGATGTCGCTCCATTTTGGCATATTCCAGTAAATCAGCACGCCTGCAATGACAAGGACTGCAATGACAATTCCCCAAATTTTCGTGGTTTTTTCACGCTTTGCCGCCGTTTGCTCCGCCTTGTCGAAATTGTCGTTATAACGGTTTGCATAGTCCCACGGAATGCCCATTTTCGCAAGCACATCCTCAAGTTTTTCCCCCGACGCAACCGCGCTGTGAATGTCCGCCAGCAGCCTGTCCTTTATTTCTTTCTTTTTTGATGCTCTGCATTTGAGCAGTTTTGCCACTTCCTTTACGTATTTTTCCGCTGTCATATTTAGCCTCCTGTGCCTGTTTGTTCTGTTTTTCTTTTAATCGTATTACGCATATCCGGCAAAGTCAAGCAGTTTATCAGCTCAACACCCTGTTAATACCACCGCGTCATGGGAAGCGTGTTGTTTACTCCGTTGGAAAACAAAACCTGATGCAGGTCCACGATACCGTTTTGAAAGACTGCCGCGCACGCGCAAAGATACAGCTCCCACATACGCGCAAACCGCTCGTCAAACATGGAAACCACCTCGCCCCTGTGCTCCTGAAACGACTTGTTCCAGCACAAAAGCGTTTTTGTATAATGCCTGCGCAGACTCTCAACATCCAGTGTATAAAACCCCAGCTCACCGGCAATGCCAATCAGCTCCCGAAGACTCGGAATGACGCCGCCCGGAAAGATATATTTCTTAATCCATGCGTCACCCGGATATTCCTTCAGCGCACTGATAAAATGCAGTAAAAACAATCCGCCCGGTTTTAATGCGTTTTGAACGCAGTGCATAAATTCCTCATAACAGCCCCGTCCTACATGCTCCACCATTCCCACGCTCGCAATCCGGTCAAACTGCTTTTTGTATTTTGACAATTCCCTGTAGTCCCTCAGCTCTACCGTCAGGACACCCTCCAGCCCTTCAGCTTTAATCCGCTCCTCAAAGCGCTTTTTCTGCTCAACACTCAGCGTAATGCCCACACCGCGCACTTTGTATTTCTTTGCCGCCTCAATCAACAGAAATCCCCATCCGCATCCAATATCACACAAAGTCATACCCTCATGCAAGTCCAGCTTTTCCAAAATGCGTCCCACCTTACGGCACTGCGCCTCATAAAGCGTTGCATTGTCCTGTTCAAAATATCCGCAGGAATAACTCATCGTCTCATCAAGCCACATCTTGTAGAAATCATTCCCGATGTCATAATGAGACGAAACCTCCTTCTTTTGATTTGCTTTGGACATGGATGTAAATATCAGTTTTTTCAGTTTTTTATGGTCGGTGCTGAATTTTCCAAGCTGACTCAGAAACAGATTCAGCGCCTGATACAGGTCGCCGTTTATTTCAATTGTTCCGTCCATGTAACCTTCACCAAGCGCAAGGGACGTACTCGCGGCAAGCTCCACGGCAGTCGGCGCCTTATGAAAGACGACGGAAAACTTCGGTGTTCCGTCGCCAATCTTATGACGCTCACCGTGGAGCGTAATTTCAAACGGACAGGTATCAAACCTCTCCATAAACGTGATAAATTCTTTATCCATTACTGACATGCAAACATCCTCCTATATTTTGGACTTCTCGTATTACCAATAGAATTTCCAAATTTTAGGATTTTATGCAGGCAGTAAATATGACACCTGTGTCATATTTTACCGTTCTGTTTTCCGGATGACGCCGCAGCCGATTTTTGTTCCTGCGTCTCCTGACGGCTGTGTCTTAAAATCGTCCGGCATTCTGTGTACAATAACGCTTCTGTCAAGAATATCCGGTATCGTAAAACGCTTGTCATAAAAAGCAAGCCATGCATAGCCTTGATTTGCCATCAACGGCATCATGTCGCCTGCGTGGTTTGGATGCATTTCATTTGTCGGATTATAATGGTCGCCTGTCTTGTCAAACGGCAGCGAGCAGTCTCCTTTCTCATGAATGTGCATCGCATAAAAATCCGATGAGAATTGCGTCGCGATATTTGGCATACCGAAAATTTCCGCCTCAATCAGCACACCTGAATAGGGTGTCTGATAAAATTTCACAATACCGCTAAGCTGCGGATTTTCACTGTTTCCCCGTATCCATGCCATTGCCTCGGGGGTGCCGTTTCTTAAAATATCCGTAAATATCATTCCGGGGGTTACGTCTGTCATTGTAATACGCTCCGTTTTTCTTTTATACTTATGATATGCATAATAGCATTATCTGCTATTACATTAAGAAATGGCTGTTCTTTTCACCACCACGACTAACCGCCCGTCCACCACGTGATAATAGAATAACTGCTGCACCTGTTACAGTTGTTTTTCCATAACTTCATATACCAGCACAACACCGTTTGCAACCGGATATTGTTCATGTTTTTTTGTCAGGTAGCCTCTATGCTCGTACATACAGCTTGCGGGCAGGGAGGCATCTAGCAGTGCCGTGGAATTGCTTTTGGCAATTTCCGCTTCCAAGCACTGCATAATGAAGCTTCCGTATCCGTTTCCCTGAAATTCGGGTAAAACATAAACTCTTGTGATATGATTGCCGTCGCGGCTTCCTGTTCCGACAATTTGGTCATTGTCTTTCAGAATGCCTGCATTTCCGTTTGCAATATCCCTTGCAATGTTTTCCCTGTTATGAAGGGCGCAGAAAAAATCGACAACTTCCCTGGGATAATACCTCGGGTACACTGCCGTAACCGTATCCTGCACAATTTTATAAATCTGTTCACAGTCCTTATCCGTCGCTTTTATGTATTCCATCTTAATAACCATACTCTCTTCTCACGCCTGCGTTTTCTTCTTTTTTGGTTTTTTAGGCTTTGGCGCAGGCAGCTCCGGATACATCTTTTCAAATAACTGCGCTAAAAACTGCTTATCGTCCACATTTTCCACCAACAGCATTTCCTTTGCGCCTTCATACGGCAATGTAAACGGTGCGTCCGGCATAAACTCCTTTGCAGCCGATACAGGCTTTACAAGCAGTTGGTTTTTATATATCCCGCCTACGATTTTCCCGCGATAATAAATGATAAACTCCCCCATCATCGCATAATGCGTGATTTCTTCCAATTCGGACAGCTGTCCTAATATATAATTTAAATACTCTTTTGTTGAAGCCATTGTACTCCCGCCTTTCCGATTTGAATTTTTATTTTATTCTACTATCTTTCACATAATTAATCAAATCTCTTTTACGAACGATTTTCGAAACGATTTACGAAAAAGCACCTTCCGAAAATGATTCCTGCATTTTCTGATAAACTTTCTTAAACGCCGTGGGAAGTGCAATCTCCTTCTCCAACTGCCCTGTGGTAACCCATGTAAAACCGTTCTCGTTCGCAACGCTTTCACAGGTTACAATCCAACAGGTCATATGCCACTCAATATGCGTAAAAATATGTTTGAGCGCTTTCCCCGTATCTTTCATTTTTTGAATCTCTTTTATATCAAACTGTTGTTCTGACAGCCATTGGAGAATCTGCGGCTTTGTCAGCTCCCCGTCCAAATTCGGCAGTTCCCACATTCCCGACAGGACACCCTTGCCTTCCCGTTTCCCAATGGCGATTTTGTCCTGATATTTTATCAGCAGTACTGTCTTCTGCTCTATTTTGCGGGCTGTCTTCTTTTTCTTTACCGGATACTGCGACTGCGTACTATCTT
Source organism: uncultured Lachnospiraceae bacterium (assembly GCA_947175775.1). GTDB lineage: Bacteria > Bacillota > Clostridia > Lachnospirales > Lachnospiraceae > COE1. Next base: position 5,340 of record CAMWNY010000072.1, read on the forward strand.
GGTATGCGCCGCACAAAAAAGCAAGCGGGCATTCTGCGCACTTTGGTTTTCCGTTTGGCACGCATGCCACTGCGCCAAGCTCCATAAGGCTCTGCGTGAAATCCCCCCGTCCAGTCTGCGGATAAACGCGCTCTAATGCCTGCGTAATCTCCGCGCGAAATTTAGTATCGGTAATGTCATGACAATCCTGTGTCAGTCTTGTAATCACACGCAGCACATTCCCGTCTACCGCCGCCCTTGGCTCCCCAAACGCAATTGAGGAAATTGCGCCTGCGGTGTATGCGCCAATCCCCGGCAGTTTCAGAATTTCATCATAATTTTTTGGAAAAACACCTTGATACCGTGTGCGGATTTCCTGTGCCGCTTTTTTTAGGTTTCGCGCACGCGAGTAATATCCCAGTCCTTCCCACAGTTTAAAAAGCTCCTCGTTCTCACAGTCTGCAAGCGACAAAATTGAAGGAAGCCGTTTCATAAAACGCTCATAATATGGAATAACCGCTTCCACCCGCGTCTGCTGCAGCATAATCTCCGACACCCATATATGATACGGCTCCTTGTCCGCCCTCCACGGAAGGCACCTCTTATTTTGGTTATACCAATCTAACAATGGTGCAACAATTTCCCCGAACTGACTTTGCTCCATACGCCTTTTCTCTCCATTTCCTCTTGTCCGCTTTTTGATTTTGTCTTGCACAATACCGGTTCAGGCTCCACCTGTCCCCCATTTACAGTTCATGATAATAAAGGCAGCTATCTTCATAGTGCACGTCTTTCATGCGAAGTCCCCTTCCTGTCATGCATAACGACATTATAGCACAGTTTTTCCTGCCGCGTTTTTGAATTATTACATATTCTTTTAAGATTTATTTAATTGAATATACTAAAAAATATGATAGTATTATCAGCATAAGGAAAAATGTGCCTGCACTGCATATATTTAGAAAGAATCCGTTTTTCGCAGTCAGGATTTTGCAGTATTGGAGGATTTTATGGATAAATCACTAAAAAATATATTAATCGGCACCGGCTTCGGCGTGACATTGTTCTTTCTTTTGATGAATCTGACAAAAGTCGGCGCATTTCTGTCTGCCGTTTTCAAATTGCTCCAGCCGATTTTTATCGGAGCAGTTATGGCATTCGTCCTAAACGTCCCAATGCAGCATATCCAACGTTTGCTGCAAAAACTATATAAAAAGTATAAAAAGAAAGAAAAGAACGCCAAGGCAGCAAGCTTCGCCCTTACGCTCGTACTGTTGTTTGCCGTAATTGGGCTGACCTGCATGACAATCGTGCCGCAAATCGCCACGTCCCTAATCAGCATCGGAACGCTTTTGCAGGAAAAAATCCCTGTGTGGCTGTCACAGCTTACGCAATATCCGGAAGCAGCCGCGTTACTCGAATATATCGAGGAAGCTCTGATAAGCGAAGACCTCTATGCCATAATCGGCAGCAATGTCAGCTCCATGCTTGGTTCCATCGCAAGCAGTATCGGTTCGCTTGCCGACATTCTAATCAACCTCCTTATGGCATTTGTCATCATGTCCTACCTTCTGCTTGACAAAGACAACGTAAAACGGCAGTTTCGAAAATTGTTTGAAGCATATCTGCCGCCGAAAGTATCCGAATATTTGATTCACGCCGGAACGCTTTTGTGCGAAATTTACGCAAGCTTTTTAAGCGGACAGTGCTTAGAAGCCGTGATTTTAGGCGGTCTGATGTGGCTCGCATTTGTCCTGTGCGGGCTTCCCTATGCCGGACTTGTCGCGGTGCTGACAGGGCTATTGTCGTTTATTCCCTATGTCGGCAGCTTTGTTTCCTGCGCAGTCGGAGCGTTTATTATTTTCATGGTAAGCCCTGTAAAAGCGGTTATTTCCATTGTCGTATTTCAAGTTATCCAATTTATCGAAAACCAGTTTATTTATCCGCGCGTTGTCGGCGGCGCCGTCGGGCTGTCCGCACTTTGGACGCTCATTGCCGTGCTGATTGGCGGGAAGCTGTTTGGTATTATCGGAATGATTTTCTTTATTCCCCTTGCGGCAACTGCCTACACTCTGCTTGGTCAGGCGGCAAATAAACGTTTGGAAAGCAAAAAGCACTAAAGCCTTACTTCCCCAAAACAGCTAAAAATGCCTTGTCCAACGGTTCCCAATCGGGCGTTCTGTCATCTGCCATTTGCTTTGAGAGCTGCCCGCACTTCACAATGTTTTCCTCAATAAACTGTTGGATTACAGGCATTTTGGGATTTTGCTCTTTTTCGTCGCTTTGTGCCTTAATTGCAAGCATCTGCTCTATCTCTTGCGACAATTCCTTTGGTAAATCCTGACGCAGCAAATCATCAAAGCGTACCGGGGGAACCGCATGATTTGATCCAATATACCGGCATGCCAGAAGCGGTCTTAACGCGTAAATATACTTTTTGTATTTTACCGTGTCCCCCTGCAAATACTGGTTATAGGTACTGTTTGCCGTTCCGTAATAGTGATAAAGCGCTGCTTTTTCGGAAAAATACCGTCGGCTGTTTTCGTATATTTTTTTCCATTCCTGCGTTGTCCTGTAGACTATCGGGGAATTTGCCCACTCAAAAAGTGTGGCGTTTCCCTTATGAAACTGTATCAGCGTCTTTCTTAAATCCCAACCGTTAATATCCAATACCTCGTCAAGCTGCCATTCTATGACGTCCTTTTTTGGCTCAAGACAAAGATAATCTTTTATTTGCCGCACATAAATAAACCGTACGTCATAATCGCTGTCAGGCGATTCGACTCCCCATGCCCGGCTTCCCGATTCCACTGCGTAAAGCACCGTTACCTTCTCTTTTTCTTCTATTTCCGCAAGCTTGTCTGATATTTCTTTTTTGATATTTCTCATTCAATAACCCCATTCCTGTCACGTTGTATCGCTTTGAGATTCACATACTCAACAAATCTCCCAACCTTCTCCATATCAGGATTATCCGGAAGCGCGGTACTTTTTGTTGCAATCTCCAACCGCTTCTCATACTCGGACAGCAGCTTATAAAATTCGTCCGAAAACGTCCTGTCCTCCTTTTGGAAATCACCGCGCCGAATACTTTTAAGCAGTTCCAAATCGTCTGTTCTACGGGTTCTTATTTCGCCTTTTTCCAAAATATCAATCGCCATCATAAACAGTCGGATTAAGTGCATTGCGTGCTTATTCAAATGATTGTCGTCCTTTTTCCGGTTGCGCTTTCCAAGCTTGTCATAGTCCTTGATGACGCTGTTCATGGCGCCCAACATATTTTCATAATCCCGCAGCGGTAAATGCCTGTACTGCGCATCAATAAAAATCTCCGTTTCTAATTCCGGATTATCGGATTTATCAATGTAAATATCCAGTTTTCCCTTATCAAACATTTCGTTTTTTCGCCGGAAATCCTCCAGCGCATTCCGCACGGAATTATATATATGCTGTTCCCGCTCCTGCTGCGGCATGGAATCCCTTGCAATCGCATTTTGCAGCCGCCTAAGCTGCGCGCTCGCATATCCGCCGAATGACTTCGCTGCCCGCTTTGACAAGAACAAATGCTTATGATCCAACAGCTCCTGCCCTAACGCTGTCTTTATCAAATACTGCTCCTCGTCCAGCCCCAACAGTTCTATTGTATTGGGATTACATTCCAAAAGGAGTCTTATCACCTTATTAAACGCGTAAATAACCGTATCCGTATTGGTATCCTCATATTGTTCAAACGATGTCAATCCCAGTAAATCAGAAGGCAGGTTTAATGTAATGCCCCTAAAATCAATGTCACTGTTCTCGTTGTTTGTCCCATAAGCATGGCTTCCGCCAAGCCCCATAAGAATAATCCGGCTGCCAAGCCGGGGATTGGTTCGTAAGAAATCATACTTGTCTGAATCCATCAGCTTCTTGAAATCCATTGCCGTTTTCCTTTCCTGTAAAAGAATATTCTATTTTCTCTTCATATCAATCCAGCCATAATTCCTCATTTCTTCCCGAAATGCGCTCCTTCGCGGGTACGCATCCTTATACGATGTCATAAGATTCTGTTTTGCCCCCGGCTCCCCCATGGATTCCCGCACCTCTCCTAAAGCGGCGATATATGCTGCGCATTCCCCGTAATAGTTTCTGCGGTTTGCATCCATAATTCCCGCCGTCCGTTTTTCCAGCAATGCTGTGATTCTTTTTATGGCACGCTTCCTTATATCAGAGGACATTGGTACTATAGACTTCCATTGTAAAAACAGTTGGCAAAACAGTTCATTTTCTCCTATTCCCTCAAGTCCGCAGGTACCATTTCGATATTCTTCGGAAAATCCCATTGCACTTTTTGCTTTCTCTGCCATAGCGGCGATTCCCTTACCGTTCCATTGCCCCTCATAAAGACATAACAGAAATAGGTCAATTCCCTTTT
>CAMWNY010000073.1 GCA_947175775.1 uncultured Lachnospiraceae bacterium
TAGAGGGAGAGGGGCGCTATGGAACAGGATTTACCGGAAGGACAGGGAAAAAAGAACAGTATCCGGTCGATGATTTTTATCTATTTTACAGTGAGCGCATTGGCAATTATCCTGTTGATTGGGGTAATTCTATATTTGCAGATGTCCCGCCAATTGACACTTGCCGTCCAAGACGAAAACCAGGCAGTATTAGGGCAGATTAACCGGTCGGTGGATTCGTATCTGCGTACGATTATGAAACTGTCGGACAGCCTCTATTATGGTGTTATCAAAAATGCCGATTTGGATGAGGAATCGTTGAACAGCCGGATTACGCTGCTCTATGACAATAACAAAGACAGTATCGCCAATATTGCGCTCTTGTCCAAAGAAGGGGAGCTCTTGGAATCCGTTCCTGCGGCGCGCCTAAAGACAGGACTTGATGTGACGCAGGAGGATTGGTTTGGCAACACGCTTGCGCGGACGGAAAATCTGCATTTTACAACACCGCACGTGCAGTATATTTTTGACAATAATGAAAATCAATACAGATGGGTAATCACATTGACCCGCGCAGTCGAAATCACGTACGGCACGTCGACCGAGCAGGGAATTTTGCTGATTGACATTCGATATAACAGTCTCACGCAGATTTTGGAAAATATTACGCTTGGAAATCAGGGATACCTTTATATGCTGGGCAATGATGGAGAATTAATTTATCATCCCCAAATGCAGTTGATTGCAACCGGACAGGCAGCGGAGAATACTGCCGTTGCAGCAGACTATCAGGATGGCAGCTACCGGGAACAGTATGACGGGGAATGGCGTGATATTAATGTAAAGTCGGTAGGATATACAGGCTGGAAGCTTTTGAGCGTTACGCCGGAGAAGGGGTTGTCTTTGAATAATTTGAAGATGCGGCTTTTTTTGGTGTTTGTGCTGGCAGCCTTTTTATTAGTTTTAATTTTGATTAATACCTACATTTCTTCGAGAATTACAATTCCGATTCAGAAACTGGAGAAATCAGTCAATGCCATCGAGGCAGGGGAGCTGGACACGGAAGTCTACATGGGCGGCTCCTATGAAATCAGGCATTTGGGCAGGTCAATCGGAGATATGGCAAAGCGGATTAAGACGCTGATGGAAGATATTGTTGCGGAACACGAATCTAAGCGCAGAAATGAGTTTGACATTCTGCAATCGCAGATTAACCCGCATTTTCTTTATAATACGCTGGATATTATCGTATGGATGATTGAAAATGAGCAAAAGCAGGAGGCGGTTAAGGTCGTTACGGCGCTCGCACGGTTCTTCCGCATTAGTTTGAGCAAAGGCAAAAGCATTATTACGGTGAAGGACGAGCTGGAGCATGTGCGCAACTATCTGATGATTCAGCAGATGCGGTTTAAAAATAAATTTGTATACCACATTGAGGCAGACGAGGACGTCCTGAATTTGGTCAGCCTGAAACTGATGCTTCAGCCGCTTGTGGAAAATGCCATATATCATGGGATGGAATTTATGGACGGCGACGGCGAAATCCATGTGGAAGTATGCCGGGAGGCGGATGAGCTGCGGTTTTTGGTCCGCGACAACGGTCTTGGAATGACGGAAAAACAGGTGGCGGAGCTTTTGGGAGAGAAACATCATGTATCCTCAAAACGGGGGTCCGGTATTGGCGTAAAAAATGTTATGGAACGGATAAAACTGTATTTCGGGGACGATTACGGTCTGTCAATCTGGTCGGAACCGGACGAGGGGACAACGATTACGATACGTCTTCCGGCGCGGGTTTATGCGGAAGTTACCGCAACGAAGTGAACAGTAAAGGAGCAGGAATGATTGGAAAAGGTGGAAGGTGGATTGTATTTTTATACGTCGCGTTTTTGGCAGTGCTTTTTCTCATGTGTTCCACGGATTTGATTATTCGTGAGCCGGAGCGGAAAATTCATCAGATTGCGGTGATTATTGAAGATGCGCGCAGCGACAATTACAGTAATTTCCGTAAAGGCATGGACCATGCGGCAAAGGAATTTAATGTGGACGTCCATTTCATTACGCTGTACGATAAATCGGATGCCGCACAGCAGATGGAGCTGATGGAACGGGAGCAGCAGGACGGTGCGGATGCGCTGATTGTCGTGCCGGTGGATGAAGACCGTGTTATGGGCAAAGCGATGGCTGTTCCGGTGGTCTTCTTACAGCCAAAGGTTATGGAGAACCCTGGAGCCGGAACCATTGTGATTGATTATGAACAGATGGGAAAGCTGCTTGCAAAAGAAATGCAAAATGAGATTCCGGCGGACTGTCCTGTTTGGATATTGACGGACCCTGCAGGACAAAGCGGCAGTGACCGCCTGTTTTTAAAGGGCGCCGATGCGGTGTTTTCTGAAGAAGGGCGCACGATGTTTGTCACTGCTTGGGATCAGGAAGCGGTGCTTCGGACGGCGATGGGGACCTTGGGAGCAGGGGAAAAAGTCGTTCTTTTGGCGGAAAATCCGGAAATTCTGACGGAAGTGTCAAACATCCTCGTGGACAATCCGAATGTCATGGAGCATGTCTGCGGGATTTACGGCAGGGGAAACACGGTGCCGATTCTCAACAATTTGGACAGCGGGCGGATTTCCGGCGTCTGCGTGACAGACGATTTCAGCATCGGTTATCTGAGTGTGCGTGCGGCAGTTCAGGTGTTGGAACGCGCGGACAGCATTCCCGTTACAGCGGATATTTATTATATAGAAAAGGAAAACCTGCGGGAACCGGACTATGAAAAGCTCCTGTTTCCAATGGAATAAGAAACATATGTTCAAAAGGAGCACGAAAAAATGAGGGATTGGAAAAAGCTATGGCTGACACTGCTGCTGCTGGTCTGTACCGGCATGGTTATGACGTCCTGTCAGAGCGGCAGAAAAGAAGAAGAGAAAACCTCTTTGCGTATCGGAATCAGTCTGTATCGGGGCGACGATACGTTTATTACCAACCTATGCAATATTTTGGAAGAAAAAGCCAAAGAATATGAGCGGGAAAAGGGCATTAAAGTGACGCTCGACATTCAGGACGCCAAGGGAAGCCAAAATACCCAAAATAATCAGGTGGAGCGGTTTATTTCCCTGAATTGCGACGTACTGTGTATTAATTTGGTAGACCGCATGGATGCTTCAGTCATTATTGACCGTGCCATGACGGCAGGCGTGCCGGTGGTTTTTTTCAACCGTCAGCCGGTTGAGGAGGACATGAACCGTTGGGACCAGCTTTATTATGTCGGGGTAGACGCAAAGGAAACGGCGGTATTACAGGGTGAGATGGTGGTAGATTTGTATCGGGAGCATCCGGAGGCAATTGACAGAAACGGCGACGGCGTCGTCAGCTACGTGATGCTTGAGGGGGAAACGAGCCATCAGGACTCGCTAATCCGTACAGAGTGGTCCGTTCAGACACTTAAAGACGGCGGAGTGCCTGTTGAGAAGATTACGGGAGGAATTGCAAACTGGGAGCGCAGTCAGGGTTCCGCACTGATGGAACAGTGGCTTTCAGAATATCCGGATACCATCGAACTGGTGATCAGCAACAATGACGATATGGCGTTAGGGGCAATTGACGCCTTGGAGCGTGCGCAGGTTTCGGGCGTCAATATTGTCGGAATCGACGGAACGACGCAGGGTTTGGAGGCGCTTGCAAACGGAAATCTTTTGGGAACGGTTTCCGCAAACAAGGAAAATTATGCCGGCGCGATTGTCTCATTGGCTGCCGGCAGTGCGCTTAGACAGGCGCTGCCGGCGGAATATCCGCTTACGGACGGAAAGTATTATTGGACGTCACAGGAAATATTAATTAATAAAATCGAAGAAAATCAATAAATATTCCAAGAATTTTTTATGGAAAATGAATGTCGAATCCGATACAATGATTTTGTCAGTCGTCATTATGCGCAAAACAAAAAGCATAATGTGGTAAAAAATGACAAAATCGCCGAAGAGGCAGAAAAAGGGAGGATTTATAACTATGAGATTATCCAAAAAAGTAATTGCAGTCGCAATGGCATCCATGATGATGGTATCTATGACAGCATGCGGAAACAGCAATTCGGAGCCGGCAGCAGCGCCTGCACCGGCAACACCGGCGCCCGCTGAGACACAGGCGGCTCCTGCGGAAACACAGGCAGCACAGGCTGAGGCGGAGACCGTAGCGGCAAGCGTAGCAGAGACAACAGGAGAGGGCGGCACAGTCGGCGTCTGCATTTACAAATTTGACGATGCGTTTATGACAACATATCGTAACGCTTTGCAGGAAATTTTGGAAGGCAAAGGCTACACTGTAACATTTATGGACGGCAAGAACGATCAGGCAGAGCAGAACAACCAGATTAACAACTTCATCGCACAGGGCGTTGATGCGTTGATTATCAATCCGGTTATGACTTCAGCAGCAGATCAGATTATCGCAACCGTAAAGGATGCAGATATTCCTACAGTACTTATTAACCGTGAGCCGACGGCAGAGCAGATGAGCGCATATGAGAAGCTTGTATACGTAGGATGCGACGCACGTCAGTCAGGAACAATGCAGGGCGAGTTGATTTTGGATACCGAGAACAAGGGCGACATCAACGGCGACGGCAAGATTTCTTACATCATGATCCAGGGCGATCCGGAGAACGTTGACGCACAGTATCGTACAGAGTTCTCTGTAAAGGCATTGACAGATGCAGGTATGGAAGTAGAGCAGCTTGACTTACAGCGTGGTGACTGGGACCGTAACAAGGGACAGGAAATCGCACAGAACGACTTAGCACAGTTTGGTGATGAAATCGAAGTTGTTTTCTGTAACAATGACGATATGGCAATCGGCGCTTTGCAGGCAATTCAGGCAGCAGGACGTACTGTAAATGAAGACATCTATTTAGTAGGTGTTGATGCTTTGGATGCAGCTTTGAACGAAGTGGCAGCAGGCAACATGACAGGTACAGTTCTTAACGACGCACAGGGACAGGCAGAAGGCGCAGTTGCAGCTATGGAAGAGCTGTTAGGCGGCAAGACTTATGCATCAGGCGAGCAGTCTATCTATGTTGACTATGTAAAGGTTACTCCGGATAACGTAGCAGATTTCCAGTAATCGAAATCCAATTATAGAACGAAATCATTGGGAAGTGCGTGTGCATTTGGCGCACGCACTTCTTTTATAGCAAAGGGGGTTATCAAATTGTCAGAATATCGTTTGGAAATGCATGATGTCGTAAAGACATTTCCGGGTGTAAGGGCACTAGGCGGCGCCCAGTTGAAACTGCGTCCGGGAACGGTCCATGCTTTAATGGGGGAGAATGGCGCCGGCAAATCCACCCTTATGAAATGTATGTTCGGTATTTACCACATGGATGAAGGAGAAGTCATCTATGAGGGACAGAAGGTAGAGATTAAAGGACCTCTCGATGCGCTAAACCGCGGTATCGCGATGGTGCATCAGGAATTGCAGCCGATTCCTGAAAGAAGCATTGGAGAGAATATTTACGTCGGGCGGTATCCGCTGAAGAAAATCGGACCGCTGTCGGTGATCGATCATGATAAAATGTATGAAGATGCTGCCAGAGTGCTGAAAGAGGTGCACTTGGATTTTGACCCGAAGGCGAAGCTGGGCAGCCTTTCCGTTTCGCAGATGCAGCTTGTTGAGATTGCAAAGGCGGTTTCTGCGGATTGCAAGGTTTTGATTTTGGATGAGCCGACTTCATCTTTGACAGCCGCAGAGGTGGAGGCGCTGTTTACCATTATCAATGAATTGCGCAGCAAGGGTGTTTCCATTGTCTACATCAGCCATAAAATGGATGAAATCCTGCGCATCAGTGACGAAGTTACCATTATGAGAGACGGTCAGTATATTGGTACATGGTCGGCAAAAGAGCTGACCACGGACTTTATCATTACCAAGATGGTTGGACGTGAGCTTTCGGAATTATATCCGACGCGCGAGAATAAGCCCGGAGAAGTCGTTTTTGAGGTGGAGGATTTTACGTCCATCAATCCAAAGAGCTTCCGGCATGTTTCGTTCCAGCTGCGTAAAGGCGAAATCCTCGGCGTGGCAGGATTGGTAGGAGCACAGCGTACGGAACTGATGGAAGGACTGTTTGGGCTTCGGTGCCATACGGCAGGTAAGATTACCTATAACGGAGCAGAAATTAAAATTACACAGCCAAAGGACGCGATTAACAATGGCATTGCGATGCTGACCGAGGATCGGCGCGCCACGGGAATTTTGGGTGTGCTGTCCATTGCGGATAATGTTTCCATTGCCTCTTTAAATCAGTATTTGATTGGCGGGGTTATGCTGGATGACGCGAAGATTGAAAAGCTTGTGCAGGAGAATGTCGCAAAGCTTTCCATCAAGACGCCGTCCTCAAAAACACAAATTCAGTCGCTTTCCGGCGGAAACCAGCAGAAGGTGCTGATTAGCCGCTGGCTTGCCAATAATCCGGATGTCTTTATCATGGATGAGCCTACGCGTGGAATCGACGTTGGCGCCAAGTATGAGATTTACTGTATCATCGCCGAGATGGCAAAACAGGGGAAGAGTATCATCATGATTTCTTCGGAGATGAGTGAGCTGATCGGTATGTCAGACCGTATTATGGTAATGTGCGACGGCCGTGTAACTGGATTTGTGAATGGAGACGAGGCAAACCAGGAAAACATCATGGCGTTTGCAACGCAGTTTGAATAAGGAGGGGGATCATTATCATGCAAAAATCTTTTAATTTCAAAAAATTTATATCCAACAATGCGATTATCATTTTGATTATTTTACTCGCTTTGCTGACAGGACTTACAACCAAGAACTTTTTTAAGATCAACAATTTCAAGAATTTGGTAGTTAATGTATCTCCCAGATTCATCATTGCCTGCGGCGTTTCAGGCTGTCTGATTACAAAAGGTACGGACTTGTCCGCAGGACGTGCGGTTGGTTTGGCGGCATGTCTTTCGGCGATGCTGCTGCAGAGTTTGGATTATTCTGCACGTATGCTTCCGTGGATGCCGGATATTCCGTGGCCGATAGCATTGATTATCGTAATTGCTATTATGGGATGTTTTGGCGGCGTCAACGGCGTTGTTGTTTCTACATTGAAAGTTCCGCCGTTTATTGCGACACTGGGTATGCAGACGATTATTTACGGACTTTGTTCCCTGATTACCAATAACCAGCCTATGGGCGGTTATAAGAGCAGCTATCTGAAGGTGGCAAGCGGTTCTTTAGGTCCGATTCCTTACCTGATGATTTTTGCGGTTGTTGTAGGTGTTTATTTTTGGTTCCTGTATAATAAGACCCGTCATGGAAAATATATGTATGCAATCGGCGGAAACGAAAGCGCTGCACAGGTTGCAGGCGTTAATGTAAAGGCTTCCCTGATCCGCATCTATGTTTTGGCAGGCTGCATGTATGCGTTGGCAGGCTTTTTGGTAGGCGCTAAGGCAGGCGGTGCGTCAACGGCAACAGGTAACGGCTATGAGCTTGAGGCAATCGCAGCATGTACCATCGGCGGCGTATCCGCAAACGGTGGTGTCGGACGTGTCGGCGGTATCCTGATTGGCGTACCGGTGTTCGAGATTTTGAAGATTTGTCTTCAGTTCCTCGGCGTTGACCCGGCTTATACATACATCGCACAAGGTCTTGTAATTGTTATTGCAGTTGCACTTGACTTGAGAAAGTATTTGCAGAAGAAATAAGGCGGTGCATGAAAAAAGAGTGATTGGCAGACTGTAAGAAAGGGATTGACCGTTATGGAAGAAAAGCAGAAGAGCGAACCGGAAACCGTGCAGGATACGACAGAAGATGCGGCACTGGAAACTGTGCAGGAAACAACGGAAGATACAGCACCGGAAACTGTGCAGGATGAAAAGAAGCAGTCGGGAGGCAGTATTTTTGAAGGAATTTACGACCGCCTTCCGGATATTTCCATCCGGTCTGTGGATCGGTTCATTATTCTTTGCGTGATTGCGTTTATTGCGGTCATTCTGATTGGCGTGCTCAAAGCGAATCATATATTTTGACAGGATTTTAGAAAGTATAACAGGCAGCGGCATTGTGATTAATGCGCTGCCTGTTGTTCTGCATTATGACTATGCGGCTTTTGAATAATCAATAATAGCAATTTCCTGCATAAGCTTCTTTGCCATGTTTACAAGTGCTTCAAGCTGATTTGCAACTTCATCGGGGTAATATTTTTCACCGCATTGCTCACATTCGTCACAAGGGACGTTTTTAATGATGATGATGGAGCTTTTATAATTGACAACATGGGTGGTAAAAGCCGGGGTGGTGGTTTGACATCTGCAATACATACACATAATTACTGCTCCTTTCTAATCGTTTAAAAGTATTATACACTGTTTTTTTAATTGATACAAATATTAAAAACCGTAACACACAAAGAAAGACGGGCGTATTATAACGCCCGTTATCTTTCATGCATAGTATCATATTGTATAATTAACCAAAATATCTGTCAAGCAATCCCTTCAACGCCTTGCCGTGTCTAGCCTCATCCTTAGCCATTTCATGCACTGTGTCATGAATTGCGTCAAGATTGTTCATCTTTGCGCACTTTGCCAAGTCAAACTTGCCGTTGGTTGCGCCAAACTCGCACTCAACTCTCCATGCAAGGTTTGACTTCGTATCTGCCTTCATGTTCGGCTCTAAGTCTTCGCCTAAAATCTCAGCAAACTTTGCTGCGTGCTCTGCTTCTTCATAAGCAGCCTTCTCCCAGTAAAGACCAATTTCGGGATAACCCTCTCTATGTGCGATACGAGCCATGCAAAGGTACATACCAACCTCAGCGCACTCGCCGTTGAAGTTTGCCTTAAGCTGGTCAAAGATATACTGCTTGTCAGCATCGCTGATTTCCGCGTTGTTCTTAACTGTTTTTGCATAAATGCCATACTCATGCTCAGCTGCAAGCGTAACCTCGCCCTTTACCTCATTGAACTTGTCCGCCTTTGCGTGGCAAGCCGGACACTCCGCCGGAGCAGCATCACCTTCATAAATGTAACCACAAACACTACATACAAATTTCATATTAAAATTCCTCCTTAAATAAATTAATTGACTTTATCACATGCGCCTTTTAAAAGGCATTCTCTGCAAATACCGCAGAAGTACAGCTTATGTCCCATAATCTTCCCGTCAAAGCCTTGCGCAGCACGTTCATCAATATCCGCATAAGAATTGCTTTGTGCCGGAAGGTCGATGACAGCATTGCACTGATTGCATACAAAATGCTGGTGCGTGGCAGTATCATAATCAAAATGATCAATGCCCAAATCGCCAAATTGCAGTTTTGCTATCATGCCCGCCTCCGCAAGCTGATTCAAATTACGGTAGACCGTGCCGAGACTAATGTTCGGAAATTCCGTTTTTAAACCGGAGTAGACAAGCTCCGCCGTAGGGTGGTCTTTACGGGTTTGCAGAAAGGAGAGAATTGCTGCACGCTGGCGACTGTATTTCATTGCCATAGTAATCCTCCATTCTCACAGAACCACGATTCCCTGTTGTTTCTTTTGCATATGTAATCAAAACTAAATCAGTAATGATTACTGTTATTATATTTTGTCTATTTCAATTTGTCAAGTATTATTTTGAAAAAAATTATAAAAAATAAAATTGAATATAAAAAATAAATTAAGAAATCCCCAAATCTCTATATTTTAAAGGTGGGTATGGTATAATGTACGCGAAAGCAATGAGCAGTGCC
>CAMWNY010000074.1 GCA_947175775.1 uncultured Lachnospiraceae bacterium
GCGTTCAGGGAATCAATGTCCCCTTTCATCGGAATGGAAGCGACGAAATCGCACCGCTCTTTTACAAGCCGTCCCACGCCTTCCCCCTCATTTCCGATGACAAGTCCGATTGGTCCCTTCAAATCAAGCTGATACATGGAAGTGCCGTCCATATCCGCGCATACAAACCACAATCCCTCTTTTTTCAAATCCTCCATTGTCTTGGAAAGATTCGTCACTCTTGCCACGGGCGTGTAATTTAATGCGCCCGCGGATGCCTTTGCCACCGTCGCAGTCAGCCCTGCGGCACGGTTTTTTGGAATAATCACGCCGTGCGCACCCGCAAGATTTGCAGTTCGGATAATCGCCCCTAAATTGTGGGGGTCCTCGATATTGTCAAGCAGTATCACAAAGGGCGGCTCGTTTTTTTCCCGCGCCGCGGCGAGAATATCCTCCACCTGCGCATACTCGTATGCTGCCGTGTATGCAATCACACCCTGATGCTTTCCCGTCTCGCTCAACTGGTCAAGACGCTCACTTGTCACAAACTTAACAATCGTGTCATGCTTTCTTGCCTCACGCTTAATCGTCTGAATCGGTCCGTCCTGCGCCCCGTCCAGTATAAAAAGCTTATCAATCGGTTTTCCTGCACGAAATGCCTCTATCACGGCATTTCTGCCCTCTATCGTAAATTCTTCGTATCTCATACCTTATTCCTTTTACAGTTCAATCTCTGCAAGGTCCAACGCCCTTTTGACAATTACAATCACCCGTTCCATATTGTCCGCTAAAAAAAGATACCCGCAAAGCGCCTCAAATCCCGTCGCTTTCTTATAATCCGAAAGGCTTGCATTTTTTGCCATAGAATGAATCTTTGCGTTTCTGCCGCGCCGGTAAATATCCTGCTCCTCTTCGCTCAGCTCCTCATAAACGGCGTCAAGCATCTTTGCCTGCGTTTTTGCACAGACAATTTTCGCCTTATGCTTATGCAGTACGTTTGCGGGACGCTGTCCCTGCTCCACAATCGCTGTCCGTATGATAATCTCAAACACGGCATCACCGATATAGGCGAATGTGAGCGGAGAATACGTCCTCAGGTCCGTTTTCCCCCCGCCAAATGAAGCGCGTATTTCCGAAAGTATATCTCCCATATGAATGGTCCTTTCCAACCTTCCTGTAAGTTCTTAAATTTTTTTCCACTTCACGCCCTCGCGCGTATCCTCAAGTGCAATGCCTTTTTCCAAAAGCTCGTTTCTGATTGCGTCTGCCTTTGCAAAATCCTTCTCTTTCTTTGCCGCCTTGCGCTCCTCAATTTTTGCAAGCACATACGCCTCAAGCGCGGCATCCACTGTGCTGTCTGCCTCCTTTGCGGCATGCGCCGTCGTAAGGTCAAGCGAAAGCACCTCGTCAAAGCTCTGTGCAAGCGCATGCTTTGTCGCGTCCGACATCTCGTCTTTGAGCATGTCATAAAGTACGGTAATTGCCATTGACGAGTTCAAATCGTCACAGAGCGCGTCCTCAAATTTTTTTCTGTACAAGTCAAATTTCTCTTTATCAACCGCTCCATCTTTGTCAAGGGTCCCGATTTTTTTCACAAGCTTGTCGTACGCCGCACTCATATTATCAAGCACCTCAAAGGAAAACTCCAACGGTTTCCTGTAATGCGACTGAAGACAGAAAAAGCGGTATACCAAGGGATTATAGTTCTTTTTTTCCAAAAGGGATACCGTAAGGAAATCTCCCTTTGACTTGCTCATTTTGCCGGATTTATCGTTTAAATGGTGCACATGGAACCAATAATTGCACCACTTATGCCCCACATAAGCCTCACTCTGCGCAATCTCATTTGTGTGGTGCGGGAAAATATTGTCCACACCGCCGCAGTGAATATCCATATATTCGCCCAAATGCTTCATGCTGATGCACGAGCACTCAATATGCCAGCCGGGATACCCCACGCCCCACGGGCTATCCCATTTTAATTCCTGCGCATCAAACTTTGACTTTGTGAACCAAAGCACAAAATCGCTCTTATTTTTCTTGTTGGCGTCCTCTTCCACATCATCGCGCACGCCGACCAAAAGCTCTTTTTCACTCTGACTCGAAAATACATAATAATCGTTTAACTTTGATGTGTCAAAATAAATGTTTCCGCCGCTTTCATACGCATATCCTTTTTCAAGCAGCGCCGTAATCATATGGATAAACTCCGCAATACAGTTTGTCGCAGGCTCCACCACATCAGGCGTCTTGATATTGAGCTTTTTGCAGTCGCTAAAAAACGCATCCGTATAAAATTTGGCGATTTCCATGACGGACTTATGCTCACGCTTTGCGCCCTTTAGCATCTTATCCTCGCCTGTATCCGCATCGCTTGACAAATGCCCCACATCGGTAATATTCATAACGCGTTTCACGTCATAACCGATATAGCGCAGCGTCTTTTCCAGCAAATCCTCCATAATATAACTTCTCAGGTTTCCGATGTGTGCAAAGTGATAGACGGTCGGTCCGCAAGTATACATTGTTACCTTCCCGTCCTCATTCGGAATAAACTGCTCTACCTTTTTGGTAAGTGTATTGTAAAAGGATAATCTGTTTTCCATTTTTGTCGCTTTACTCCTTTCAAAGTCCGCAAATTTGTGCCAGGGCACGAATTTCCCAAACGAACTTGTTCGTTTTATTTATGTATTTCCATCTGTATTTTCCATTGTTTTACGCAATTGTTTCATCTCTTTTTCAAGCTCGATAATCCGGTTTGCCAGCTGTGAATTTTCGTATTGCAGCGTCCGGATGTCCTCATTTACGGGGTCGGGAAGATCGACCTGATTCAAGTCTTCGCGGACTAACTTCTGATTGTTGTGCCGAACCACTCTGCCTGGCACGCCGACCACCGTACAGTTTGGCGGCACCTCCTCAATCACCACGCTTCCCGCGCCGACTTTGGAATTTTCGCCCACCTGAAAAGAACCGAGCACCTTTGCACCGGCACTGATCATCACATTGTCGCCGATTGTCGGGTGGCGCTTGCCGTGTTCCTTTCCTGTACCGCCAAGCGTCACGCCCTGATAGAGCGTGACATTGTTTCCCACAACAGCCGTCTCTCCGATAATTACGCCGTTTCCGTGGTCGATAAAAAAGTTTTCCCCAATCGTGGCTCCCGGGTGAATTTCAATCCCCGTCTTTCTGACGGCACGCTGCGAAATCCACCTTGCAAGGAAAAAGTGTCCGTTCTTGTACAGCCTGTGCGCTACCCTGTAATGGAGCATAACCTTAAAACTCGGATAGAGAAAAACCTCCATATTGGAGTGAATTGCCGGATCACGCTCCCGAATGACCTTGATTTCATTTTTGATATTTTTAATCAGTCCCATTTTGCATTCCTTCTGACAAATGTTATTTTTCAATATTT
Organism: uncultured Lachnospiraceae bacterium; assembly: GCA_947175775.1. Lineage (GTDB taxonomy): Bacteria > Bacillota > Clostridia > Lachnospirales > Lachnospiraceae > COE1. The sequence continues at coordinate 3,392 of CAMWNY010000074.1, forward strand.
ACGGCTGTATTCAGCGCAATCTCCATCATTTGTGTAAAGGAATTCTGCCGCTCCTCGGCAGTCGTTTCCTCGCCGGTTACAAGACTGTCGGAAACGGTAAGGATTGCAAGCGCATTTTTACCGCAGCGCGCCGCGTTCATATAGAGCGCCGCCGCCTCCATCTCCACGCAGAGCACGCCCATCTTCTGCCAGCCTGCATTCGCGTCCTTGCTGTCATTATAAAACACATCTGACGAAAGGATATTTCCCACATGATAGTTTGCCCCGACTGCATCAGCCTGCGCAATCGCCTCTTTCATCAGCGGATAACTTGCAATCGGCGCAAACGTGCCGCCAAGTCCGTACTGGCTTGCATAGTTTGAATTGGTACATGCCCCCATGCCAATCACAATGTCGCGCACATGCACGTGCTCCTGCATTGCGCCTGTTGAACCAATCCGCATAATATTATCCACGTTGAAAAAGTTGAACAGCTCATACGTGTAAATTCCTGTCGTCGGCATTCCCATGCCGCTTGCCATCACACTCACCTTCGTTCCTTTATAGGTGCCCGTATAGCCCTGTATTCCTCTGATATTATTTACAAGCTGCGCATTCTCCAAAAAGTTCTCCGCAATAAATTTCGAGCGCAGCGGGTCTCCCGGCATCAGAACCGTCTTTCCAAAAGCATCTGCCTCCGCGTTAATATGTGGTGTTGTAATCATTGACATAACATATTCCTCCATTCTCTCATCTGTATCTTTATTTTGTAAAAAATTGCAGCAGTGTAAATCATTGGAACAAAAAGTAAAGCGGCACCCGATTTTTATTCGTAGATAATCTGTGATTTCTTACATCCGCCGCAGCCTTCGCAATCCTGCGCCGCTGTTCGTTTCGAAGTTTCCATTGTAGCCATCTCCCTTGGACTTGTGAGCATACAGACTGCCTGTGCCGAAATACCCCTGCCCTCACCCGTAAAGCCAAGACCTTCCTCCGTCGTCGCCTTTACGTTAATCTGATCCAACGTCAGATGCAGCGCGTTTGCAATATTTTCCCTCATTTTATCAATATGCGGACGCATTTTCGGCGCCTGCGCAATAATCGTAGCGTCGATGTTTTCGATAAAAAACATGTTTTCCTCTAACAGCGCGCCCACCCGCTCCAGCAGTACAAGGCTTGATATGCCTTTGTACGCAGGGTCGGTATCAGGAAAATGTTTCCCGATGTCCCCAAGCGCCGCCGCGCCCAAAAGCGCGTCGGATATTGCATGGAGCAGCACGTCTGCATCTGAATGTCCCAACAGCCCAAGCTCATACGGAATTGTCACACCGCCGATAATCAAATCCCGTCCTTCAACCAAACGGTGTACGTCATACCCCATTCCTATTCTCACAAAAATTACCCCCTGCTAGTTTTTCAAATTTTATCCCCTGTTCGGTATCACTAACTTGTCAAATCCTTCCAGCAGCTCCAGCACAATATCAAAGAGTCTGTCGCAGTCGCCTTCCCGCACGCCTTCAATATTTAACGGCATCTGCGGATCGTGCAGCGACATGCGCAGCAAAAGCCACCCCTTTACCTCGTCCGTATCAAACGTAATCCGAATGCCCTCATACGAATTGGGCGCAATCTGAAAACCTTTTGCCTTCGCCCTTTCCTCGAATGTATTCAGTGCATTTTGTCCATATTCCTTAAAATTGTCACCATCAATCTTAAAACGGTACTCCCGTTCTTCAAAGCCCTTCTCAAGCGTCTCGATAAACGCCGCGAGCGGTTTGTTCTGCTTCGCCGCCTTTGCCAGCGCAATCAAAAGCTTCACTGCCATATACGCTCCATCGTCAAGGAAATAATTCTCACTCAGCGCACCATGTCCCGATGTCTCAATCGCAAGCGGCGAAACGGTTCCCGCATTGTTCAGACGAATGGACTCGTTAATAACATTTTTATAACCGCGCATATAACGGTGATGTTTCATGCCGATGCTCTCGATAAAACGCGTCAGACGGTCGCTTGTAACCGAATCCGTGACAATCGTGCCGCCCGGATAATCCTCCGCGATAATCGCCGTCATCATCGCAATAATCGCATCACGGTTTACCTCGTCGCCGTTTGGAAGAACCGCCGACATGCGGTCAACGTCCGTATCAAAGATAATACCCAAATCTGCCTGATTGCCAAGCACCGCCTGTCTGATGGACTCCATCGCCTGCTTATTTTCAGGGTTCGGAATGTGGTTCGGGAACTGTCCGTCCGGCTCCAGAAACTGGCTGCCCGACGTATCCGCACCAAGCGGATTTAACACCTTCTCCACAAAAAAGCCGCCCGCGCCGTTTCCCGTATCGACTACGATATGTAAGCCTGCAAGCGGCTTATCATAGTCTGCGGCATTGATGCTCTTTCTTATCTTATCCTTTAAAAAATCACAATATACCGAAATCGAGTCTACTTTTTCCACACCGTCAAGGCTTGCCTCCTCAACCGAAAGCCCTGACGCCGTTTCCAAAATCTTTGTGATGTCGTCATGCTCGAGTCCGCCGTCCCTGTCAAAGAATTTGTATCCGTTTCTGTTAAACGGAAGATGGCTTGCCGTAATCATAATCGCACCGTCAAATCCAAACTCGTCAAATACCGTCGTCATAAACATCGAAGGCGTCGATACCAGTCCGCATGCATAGACTTTTGCACCTGCCGCCGCAATGCCCTTTGCCTCTGCCGTAAACAGACTGTCCGCCGTAATGCGCGAATCATGACCGATGCCAATCCGAAGCTCCTGCGGTTTCTTTCCCTTTTTCTCGGCAAGCCACCTGACAAAGCCGCCGCCGATACGGTTTCCCGCATCTTCCGTAAGATTGACGTGCTCTCCTTCCACGCCCTCGCATGCAATTCCTCTAATATCGCTGCCGTTTTGAAGCTTTTTGATATCCGCCATGATAAATCTCCTCCATTTATTTTATTTGTTTCTATACTACCATAAACTACGGCAAAAAGAAACAAATTTTCCCAATCAAAGCCAGTCGTTCCAAAATTTTTCCACGCGTCCCGCAATTTTGTCAACGCTTACAATCTCATAGCTGCTCCATTCCCTCGGAAACATGCGCCGGTATGAATATTCCAAAAACCGCTCGTCCAAAAGCGCCACGATTCCCACATCTTCCGCCGTGCGGATCACACGCCCCGCCGACTGCAGCACTTTGTTCATGCCCGGATAGCGGTATGCGTAGTCAAAACCATTGTCACCCTGTTCGTCAAAATACTGCTTCAAAAGTTCCCGCTCACAGCCTACCTGCGGAATACCGGTTCCCACGATAAACGCACCGATAAGACTGTCGTGCTTTAAGTCAATACCCTCCGAAAAAATACCGCCCATCACGCAAAAGCCGATTAAAATCCCATCCTGCTCCTCCTCAATCTCAAATGCAATGTTTTTCTCCAATTCACAATCCGCATTGCCCCGAAACCGCAGCACAAATTCCTCACGCCTTGCCTCGCTCATGTAGTCCTCCTGCACAATGCACTCCATAAATTCCGCATCGAAAAACTCCTCCATAAAGCAATCGTACACACGTTCCAAAAACAAGTGCGACGGCAGAAATACCATATAATTTCCATACCGCTGACACACCGTTTCATAAATATAACGGGCAATACGGCGAAATTCATCACCGCTCCTTCTTGTGTATTTGCTCGTAACGTCATTGGCAATAAAAAGCGCCTTCTTCTCCTCCCGAAACGTCGATTTTGCATAGACCTCATAATCTTTTTCTTCGCCGCCGAGCAACCGCTTATAATACTGGATTGGCAAAAGCGTCGCAGAAAACAGGATACTGCTTCTTCCCTTCTGCATACAAGCCTTTAAGTTTTCGGCAGGATTGACGCAAAAGAGCTTGAGCATAAAATCACCGTCGTCCATCAGTTGACTGTACACCACATAATTGCCGTCCATAATCTCATACATATTTAAAAAATGGGACACTTCAAAATAAAATTCCAAAATTTCTTTCTTGTCGGGAAAATTGTCATGTTCGTCCAAAAAATCATCAAATGCCGCATACACGCGTGTAAGAGCATTGACAAATCCGTCAATGCCCTCCTGCTTTTGATAATCCTCACACTGTCTTTTCATTGCCAGAAGCTCCTTATTGCATTTGTCAAGAAGCTTCGCCACCTTCGGAGCCATATCCTTAATCAGGCGTTTCACGGATAAAAACGCATTCTTGAACAGCGCCGCGCTGTACATCTCCCTGCCCCGCTCCAATAGATTGTGCGCCTCGTCAATCAAAAATACATAGTCTTTTCCCGCCTGATTTTCACCGAAAAACCGTTTGAGATACACGCGCGGGTCAAAGACATAATTATAATCGCAAATGACCGCATCGGAAAAAAGACTCATGTCAAGACTTAACTCAAACGGACAGACCATATGCTTAACTGCATATTCCTTAACCTTCTCCCGCGTAAAATGGTCCTCATGTATCAAAAGGTCATACATCGCATCATTAATTCTGTCATAGTGCCCCTTCGCGTAAGGACAGGCATCCGGATTGCACTCCGCCTCACCCTCATGCTCGCGTGAAGGCGTTCCCTCCGACTGCGCTTCTTTCAGAAAACAGATTTTATCCCGTGCCGTCAGCACAACCGTCTTTATCTGCATCCCGTTTTCCTGCAAAAGTCCAAAACAATCCTGCGCCACCGTGCGCGTAATCGTCTTTGCCGTCAGATAAAAGAGCGTTTCCGCCATCCCCTCTCCCATCGCTTTTAATGCAGGAAATACTGTGGATATTGTCTTTCCCACCCCCGTGGGCGCCTCCAAAAACAGCTTTCTTCTGTGATAAATTGTCTGATACACATATGTGACAAGCTCTTTTTGACCCTCCCGGTACGAAAACGGAAACGAAAGGTTTTTTATGGATTCTGTACGGACCTTTTCCCACGCAAAGCGAAAATCCGCCCATTTCTTATACTCCGTTAAAAGATTGTCAAACCACTCCTCCAACGCGGCAAACTCATACGTTTCCTTAAAATATTTTGTCTCCTGCGTCTCAATATTGCAGTAAGTCACCTGTACGCCAATTGCGGGAAGGCAGTTTTGCTTCGCGTAAATATATGCATAACACTTCGCCTGCGCCATATGAACGCCCGCCGCCTCATGAATGCGCTTCAGTTCCCGATAGGTGCTCTTGATTTCATCAATTACCACCTGCGTTTCGCTGTGCGCTGCGCGCTCATTACGGGGACTTCCATAGTCGTAATCTATAATCCCGTCGGCTCTTCCCTCCACCACAATCTCATAACCGCCTGCGTCCCATGCATATTTTAATCCAACCTCCGCATGATACTCACTGCCCATTGCGCGCTGTCTCGTCCTATGAATGAGTCTGACTTCATGCATTGCATTGTCTGAACCTGCCGATTTTCTGTTGTCAATGTCGCCTTCTCGCAGAATAAACTCCACAAGCTGCCTGACAGGCACATGTATTTCCATTTATAAAACAGCTCCTTTCACAATGCTGCCGGATGAACATTTTCGCTTTCAATCTGTTTTTAATGTACGCATCGAATTTAAAATCGCAATCACGGCAACGCCAACATCCGCAAACACCGCTTCCCACATGCTTGCCATGCCAAGTGCGCCAAGCAGCAGCACCAACGCCTTTACGGCAAGCGCAAACACAATATTCTGCTTTACAATCCGAAGCGTTTTTCGCGCAATTCTTACCACCGCGGCAATCTTTCTTACGTCGTCGTCCATAAGCACCACGTCCGCCGCCTCAATTGCGGCATCGGAACCCATGCTGCCCATCGCAAAACCAATGTCCGCCCGCGCAAGCACCGGCGCGTCGTTAATGCCGTCGCCCGCAAATGCCAAACGCTCATTCTTACCGCAGCTGCTTAACAGCTCCTCCACGCGTGTCACCTTATCGGCAGGCAGAAGCTGTGCATGAACTTCATCAATCCCAAGCTCCGCTGCCACCGCCTCGGCAGCCGCTGTCCGGTCTCCTGTCAACATCACGCACTTTTTCACGCCGACTGTTTTCATATCGGCAAGCGCCTCACGCGCGCCTTCTTTAACGGTATCGGAAATCACCACCGCACCTGCATACACGTTATCACATGCCACATAACAGACCGTACCGCTCTCCATAACGGATGTATTATCTGTTGGGATTCCATTTGCCTTCATTAATTTCTCATTTCCGATAAGCACGTTCCTGCCGTCCACCGCAACGCAAATCCCGTGTCCTGCCTGCTCCGCGGCATCCTCCACACGGCTTATATCAATCTCGTTGCCGCTTTGTTCCAAATACGCCGCC
>CAMWNY010000075.1 GCA_947175775.1 uncultured Lachnospiraceae bacterium
ATACGTCCGCGTCCGTAAGCATCAGGAAGACCTGTAATGATGTGTGATGAACGGCATGCTCTCATCTCTGCATTGTAAGCGTCAAAGCAGCCTGCATTGTGTGTCTTTCTGTGTGTTGAGAAGAACTCGCTAACCTCAGGATCTACTTCGTATCCGTTGTCAGCGCAAGCCTTCTCTGCCATTCTGATACCGCCATAAGGCTGTAAAGAACGCTTGAACGGCTTATCTGTCTGGAAACCAACGATTGTTTCCTTGTTCTTGTCAAGGTATCCCGGTCCGTGAGAAGTAATTGTAGAGATAACCTTTGTGTCCATATCTAATACGCCGCCGGCCTCTCTCTCTTTCTTCTGAAGATCAAGTACCATGTCCCATAAATCCTTTGTGTTCTGCGTAGGTGCTGCCAAGAAAGCTTCATCCCCGTCATACGGCTCGTAGTTCCTCTGAATAAAGTCACGTACGTTAATTTCGCTGTCCCATTTTCCACCTACAAAATCTGTCCATTCTGGTCTCATTTTGCAAAGCCTCCTAAATATAATTTAAAATTTTATGCGGCATTCATACCGCTGGTTACTTAGTTTGCGAATGTTATTGCCTAAACAGCATTGACTTTTTTTGTCTAACATTCTTAACTGTATTATAGCCTTAATTTTGTATACACGTCAATATTATTCTTTGTTCTTTTTCATGTACAGCATGGGGAATTTTATGAATTTTTTGTTAAAATTTACTAAAGGGTTGAAAGTCAACTAAATTTGTATTATCATGGTTAATAATATTGCGTTTTTATCCGTCATATTTTTTTTCAAAATGTTCGTATATATAGATTAGCCTGCAAGGGAAATTCAGACCTTTTGACACCCTAATCTTATATATGAAATAAGACTTGTATGCCACATGGAAAATGAACGGATTGATACCGCACATTACAGAAATATTATAATGGCAAATAATTAAATTTCTGTTAAAAATACCACAATACTTGATAATTTTTCAAAGTTGTACGATAATGAATGATAGCTTAAACCGTACTATCATAAATTTAGCAAATAGAAATCAGGAGGATTTTAATATGGCACAAATAACGAAGGATATGACAATCGGCGAGATTTTAAGGACAACCCCTGACGTGGCTCCCATTTTGATGAATGCGGGAATGCACTGTCTTGGCTGCCCTTCCGCACAGGGCGAGTCTTTGGAAGAAGCGGCGATGGTTCACGGGCTTGATATTGACAGCCTTATGGAAGAAATCGGAAAGCTCGCATAAGCAGGAATGATACGAAACGGGAGAATTGCTGATCGGCATATTCTCCCGTTTCTTTATTTAAATACGATTTATATACGATTTGTTTATACACCCAATCACGCCTAAAATCAAAAAGCCCAATGCCGCTATTTATCCACAGCATTAGACTTTTTTAATATGCATCCTATTCTCTTCATCACACCTTCGCCAGTACCTGCACTGCCTTCTCCTTGATTACTGCCTCAAAGTGTTCCTCCATATACGCCTCGCTTGCCGCTGCGAACTTCTCAGGGCTGCCATACTCAGAGAGCACATTGCAAATCTTGTTAAATTCCTCAGGCGTATGGTCTGACTGGGCAACAACTAGCACGTAATTGCCCTGCTTTTCATTTTTATACAGCGAATTGCGCCCAATATAGTGTCCATCCAGCACATGGGCAAGACGTGTCACCTGGTTCAGGCTGTCAAACGCATAAATGCGCGTCAAATCAATACCCTGTACTGCCTTTGCGGTACTGTTGTCTTTGTTCTGACCACTCTGTCTGCCGCCTTGTTTTCCCAAATCCGAAAGTGCATCCATTGTATTGGCAATAGTATCCGCAATCGAACCGTCATGAATTTTACGGAACAAGTCAAGCACATCGTCAGCACCGTCAGACATGCTCTGCAGCATACCACTGATCGTATCCTCGTACTCGTCGTCTTCATCGTCGGTGGCAGAAGGAGCAAACTTCGAAAAGCGTGTGTCAAGCTCCTCAGGATCCTCCACTTTTGTGATAACCAAAACAATGCACTCGGAATTCAGCGGAATTGCCTCTATCATAAGAGGAATGTCGTCCGCGTCAAAGCCAAATTCATATGACGCCTGCTGCATCATGTCCCGGAACAGGTTCTTTGCCTTCTCTGTTCCGTATGCAAGCTCGCTTATTTTCAATTCACGATCCGCCAAATCTGCTTTGGTCAGCGTACAGCGAATCTGGTGATCGTTTACTTTCTCAATTTTCATATTCATCCCCCATTCTTGCTCAGTATTTATATCTCCACTAAAACCAAGAATTATATCGACTGTTAAACTTTCCCCTATATTATAATGTAAAGAAAATCTAAGTCAATAGTATCCAACGACTGTTTTTAAAAAATTTATATTATTTGTATCGTACGAAATGTCAAAATAACATACGTTATCGGTCAAAATTCATACTAATTATTACATTTCGGTCAAATTCTTACATTTCAGCCTGCATAATTTTTTATTTTATGCTAATAATTTACTAGTAAGATGTTCCTGCGGCAAAACCGTACACGGAAGGAAGGTTTCGGCGCCGGAAAGTGTTGTAATACCTATTTGCGAAATCTTTGAAGTATATGCGTACAGGCTGATTTTTATTTCATTGTCTTATTAGCTTGTGCAAATTGACCATAAATATTTTGCCAAATACTAAAAGTATTTTTCCAAAATACTTTGTACGTTTATTATCCATATTATTATACAACACTTTTTCGGCAATAGGTACATGTTTCAGGCATCTTTTTTAAAGTTTTTTGTTTTTTATATCTTTTATATATCACATAACACTTTTGGACTTTGGCAGCATTGCAAAACATAAAACTACGGTAAAGCCCCCTCTTTACCGTCATATCTGAAAGCACTTATATCTTATCATATGCACGTGAAAAATGATAGGAGCTTTTTCAAGTAAATAATGGGAAAAATTTTTCCATGTCTTTAAAATATGTTAAAGTCTTTCATCAAAAAAATCAAAAAACAACAACTTTAGGTGTACGAAATACAAATCTTTTGTTATAATGAGAACGATTGGAGGTATCCGGATGAAAAAAAGGATTATTTTGGTACTGGTGCCCATCGTTCTCATTATTATCATTTTGGCGGTGGCATTTGGGGGGAAAATTTGGGAGCGGTTCTCATACTCAAGGGAACATGCCGACTTAAACGAATATTTCGGACTTACGGAAGACAGCGACTGCGCGATTGTCCTGCAGGACGAGATTGTAGAAGATATGGCAAAATTTGTGCACGGCACGCATTATTTTACGCTCTCGACAGTTGAGAAGTATTTTACGGACCGTTTTTACGTCAATACGGACGAGCAGGTACTGCTCTTTACGACCGATACGGATGTAATCAAAATCAATATCGGTGACGGCAGCAACGTTATGTATGTTTCCGACACACCGCAGGAGCTTGATTATATGGCGGCGTTTTATGACGGCGACGTGCTTTATATAGCGGCAAAATATGTGCAGAACTTTGCCAATTTTGAATATTACGGATTTACGGAGCCTGAGTATATGCAGGTTTACACGCAGTGGGACGAGTACACGTCGGCAAGGCTTACCAAAAAGACAGCCGTGCGCTATCAGGGCGGTATCAAAAGCCCGATATTGCAGGAGCTTCCGGCAGATGCGCAGGTGGTTATTTTAGAGGAAATGGAGAACTGGTCCAAAGTCAAGACGGAAAGCTCCATTATCGGATACGTTGAAAACAAACGGCTGACCGACAAAACTGTATCACAGCGGATGTGCGGTACGGATTTTCAGGAGATTGTATACAATAATGTCCAAAAAGAGGGCATGATTAACCTTGCCTTTCATCAGGTGTTTGAAAATGTTGACGGCAATTATCTTGCAAACGCATTAAATTCGACCAAATCAGTCAATGTCGTGTCACCGACATGGTTTCGCCTTACCGACAATAACGGCGGCATTGCAAGTCTTGCAAACGCCTCATATGTGTCGAAAGCACATGAATTGGGCATTGATGTTTGGGCGCTTGTGACGGATGTGGACAGTACCAGTTTATATGGTGTTACGATTGATTTTGACGAACTTTTGTCCTCGTCGGAAAAGCGAAAAGTTCTGATTAGCGCGCTGATGAATGAAGTGGATACCTACGGGCTTGACGGCATTAACATTGACTTTGAGAAGGTGAAAAGTTCTGCGGGAACGCACTTTGTACAGTTTTTGCGGGAGATTTCGATTGAAACACGCAGACGCGGCATCGTATTGTCTGTGGACAACTATGTTCCAAGCGAGTATACAGCGCATTATAACCGAAAAGAACAGGGAATTGTGGCAGATTATATTATTATTATGGGATATGACGAGCACTATGTGGGCGGCGGCGTTGCAGGTTCCAATGCCTCAATTGGCTTTGTGGAAGACGGCATTGCCAACACGAAAGAAGTTGTTCCTGCCGAAAAAATTATCAATGCCATTCCGTTCTATACGAGGATTTGGGAGACGGGACCAAACGGACTTACTGCCTCGACAATTGCGATGTCGGCGGAACCGTCCTGGATTGCGCAGACTGGCGTTACTCCCGGCTGGTCCGAAGAATTTTGTCAAAATTATGCCGAGTACCAATCGGGCGATACATTGTACCAATGCTGGCTGGAAGATGTGGATTCCATACGGGTAAAGCTTCAGGTTATGCAAAACCAAGGCATCAAAGGTGTTGCCAGCTGGAAGCTCGGATTGGAAGACAGTGCGGTTTGGGATGTGATTGCGGAATATGTAGGGCAATAATTCCCTGGCAATAGCCCAGCCTCAACAATAGTCGTCTTGACAGTAAAAAATGACGTGCGGTTTTGTCCACACGTCATTTTTATTATGCCAATATTATTTTTGTCTTGCTTAATCACCAAAGCTGATGCCAAGCATTTTTGCCTCTCTGATAATGTCCGAATCAGGATCCACCATTTTCAGCTTTCCTGCAACTTCCTCAAGCGGAACCTTTACGATTTCTCTGTTGCGGTAACCTACCATGAAGCCATACTGTTTCTTCATAATCAGCCTTGCCGCTTCCGCGCCTAAACGGCTTGCGAAAACCCTGTCATACGAATTGGGGCTGCCGCCGCGCTGTGTATGTCCCGGAACGGTAACACGCACTTCCAAACCGCTCTTTTTCGTAATCTTCTCCGCGATTTCGTAAGAAACGCTGGGATATTTGTATTCAGACATATATTTCTTAAAGTCTTTCTTTGAAAGTCCCGCTACTTCCTTGGAAACGGCGCCTTCTGCCACTGCAAGGATGGTAAAGCTGCTTCCTCTCTCGGAGCGCTTCTTAATAGCGTCAATAATCTTATTAATATCGTACGGAATCTCGGGAATGAGGATAATGTCCGCACCGCCCGCCATACCTGCGTTCAACGTCAGATAGCCTACCTTGTGTCCCATAACTTCGACAATAAAAACCCTGCCGTGCGATGCTGCCGTCGTGTGTATCTGATCAATACACTGCGTTGCGATGTCAACCGCACTTTGGAAGCCAAACGTCATATCCGTGCCCCAAAGGTCATTGTCGATGGTCTTGGGAAGCGTTACCACATTCAAACCTTCTTCACGAAGGAGATTTGCCGTTTTGTGGGTACCGTTTCCGCCAAGCACTACAAGGCAGTCAAGATTCAGCTTGTAATAATTGTGCTTCATTGCCTCAACTTTATCCAAGCCGTTCTCATCCGGGTCACGCATGGTCTTAAATGGCATACGGGAGCTGCCGAGAATTGTGCCTCCCTTTGTCAGTATTCCCGAAAAATCAGAGCTTGCGAGCATTCTGTATTTTCCGTATATCAATCCCCTGTAGCCTTCAAGAAAACCAAACAGTTCTACCTGCTCACCGGAATTGAACAATGTTTTTGCCACGCCGCGCATTGCAGCATTTAATGCCTGACAGTCGCCGCCGCTTGTCAACATACCTATTCTTATCATGGAAACCTCCTTTTTCGCAAACATGTTTGCGGTTTATTTTCGTTCACTCCTTCTTGTATTATAATCCCTTTTTCAGAAACGAACAACTTTTTAGACAAAATTTTTTCTATTTTTGTGAGTTTTTCACAATACCGTTTTATCAAAAAACCTGCGGCAATCCCTTTTTGGCATTCCGCAGGCTTAAATTTATCTGAATGAAAAATATTAGAAATTGCTTACACTGCCGCTTTCCGAACTGTCCGCAAATGCGCCTGCATTCTGCAGATAGCCGATTTGCGCGACGCGGTTGATATTCCTCTGCTCCCTTGAAATCGAAATGATGGTCGGTACTGCCCCGACTACGACAAAAAGCATCTGCTGTAAAAAGGAGCCAATATACTCTCTCATGCCGTCCAGCTCTGCTATAAGCGTCGGGACTGCCTGAAAAGCTTCAAAAATACCGACTTCATAATCCATATACTCTTTCATCGCCTGAGTAAGCTGAATCGCCCAATCGAGACGGTTTCCAAAATAAGTCATGCCGATCATAATAACACAGGAAATGATGATGCCCACTACTGTCAGCTTTCCGCCAAGTTTGCCAAAGCCCTTAAGCGTACAAAATGCCATTACAATGCCGGAGACCGCCGCGACATAGCCGAGCATTCCCAAAATGACAATACATGCCACTCCTATCAGCGAACCCAAAATAGCGCCAATAATTCCTCCGATAATATTTACGTTTTTCTGCTGTCTTTTCTGTGCCTTAACTTCATTCTCGCTCTTTGCCCTTGCTGCACACTGCGCGCAGAGGTGAAGTCTTGCGGTTTCCAGCATAAAGCCTACCGTCTGTGCGGAAGCGCCACAGGTTTGACAGCACGCCGCGTAGCCTCTTTCATGCAAAAATGCCGTCAGCGCGTTAAGTGTATATTCCATGTCATCACGAAGCTTACCCTGATTTGCCTGGCTTTTGGTTACCACTGTGATTAAACTGTCCTTCTGCGTCAAAGCTGTTGCAGGCGCTACACTTTTTTTGAAAAGCGAAATTTCATCTTTTCCAAGCATCGTACTGGCGCTTCTTGCTGAAGTCGTAATCGTCAAAAGATACGGATATCTTTGATCTGTAGCATAAACCAACAGCTCATAACCATTTTTCATCCCGTAAATCGTATTGGTATTTTCGTCATAAGTAAAACCTATGCCCGCCGCAAGGCTTTTATAATTTTCTGTAATCTTGCTCATATGTACCCCCATCCGCACACGCTCATTGTGCCGCTTGGGTTTGGCGCGTGCATACAAGCCCTGCGGTTGAAATATTCTGTTTTTTGGAACGGAATTATTTTAACATATCCGCAGTGCCTATTCGGAAAAGCGATGCTTTTCCTCATTCACGGGCTTCGCCCTATCAAAATATAATTTGGCAAATACGTCTGCAAGCAGCCGATTTGCCAGATTATATTTTGGCACTGCTCATTGCTCTCGCGAACATTATATCATAAATCTGCGATTTCTGATCAACATTCGCCGTTCGCAAAATGAACAGGTTCACTTTGCTCTCTTGCGCTCATAATATCATAAAATTTTTATAAACACAACTGCCTCGCTTAAATTGCACCGTTTACTTAATATTTTTTTATTTACGGACACACTTGTTTCGATATATAATAGTCGAATAAGGAATTTTTTATCAAAAGGGAGAAATATTTATGCACAAGTTTTTAGAGGAATTTAAGAAATTTATCAGCAAAGGAAACGTAATGGATATGGCAGTCGGTATTATTATCGGCGGTGCGTTCACAAGTATTGTGTCTTCGCTTGTCAATGATATTATCAACCCGCTGCTTGGACTGTTTGGCGGAATGAACTTTGATCAGCTTTCTTGGAACATTTCGGGCGATGTGACGCTTTATTACGGAAAATTCATTACGGCGGTCGTCAATTTTCTGATTATGGCATTTATCGTGTTTATTCTTGTGAAAGCAATGAATACTGCCATGTCAAAGCTGCAGAAAAAGGAAGAGAAGATTGAGAAAGCGCCAACCACAAAGACATGCCCTTACTGTAAATCCGAGATTGCACTTGACGCAACAAGATGCCCGCACTGTACTTCAGAGCTCGGAAAGTAAGAATATTTGTTTGCATAGCCAATCGAGTAGGGGAACGCCTTTCTCCACTACTCGCCGCGCGCCCCATGCGCCGCTTCTGCGGCATACTTCCCCTGCATGGGGTGTGCATAAAAAATAAGAGCAGATTTTCTGCTCCATGCCTTTTATATACATATTTCATTTGAAATGGGTGGAGGTGGATTCGAACCACCGAAGCATTAAGCAGCAGATTTACAGTCTGTCCCCTTTGGCCACTCGGGAATCCACCCATTTATAAAAAACTGCAGAACTGCAATTTCTTACTATAACGAAAAAACTATACCATATATTTGCTGAAACTGCAAGTATTATTTTCATACGTTTAAACATCCGCAATATTTGACTATATCAGGCATTAACGATATACTAATAAAAGAGTGAAACAGTTTTCAGGAGGAGCTTATGCAGTCCTTTTTTGACGAAAGAGTAGAGTTTGCAATTGAGCATATATGGATTAACCCGCTTTCCGGGAAACGCGAAGAAGCGTTGGCATCATTGCGTGATGCCGCCAATATGGGTGATGGAGATGCCTTTTATTTTCTTGGGCGCTGCTATCTTGGAAAGAGTTTTGCCGACCCTGTGCTTGGTCTTCCCGATGACAGGAAGTTTGCGTTTGAATGCTTTGATAAAAGCCTGGAGCTTGAGAGTGCAGTCGGCATGTTTGCGACCATGCATATCGAAGGATATGAACCATCGCAAGGCACGTTTATTCATCCACCGTACAAATCCAAACGTGAAATTTGGGATAAGGTTTATGACATGGCAATGAGCGGCTGCATTTTCTGTCAGTTTCTAGTCGCGAATGCATTCTATTATTGTGATGTGGCGGACTTTCTTGATATTACGCCTGAAAATGCAGGCGGTGAAGAACCCTATATGCGACGTGTGCGGGAATGGGCTGCAGAGGCTGTCGGACTTTATGAGGAATGTGTTGAAAAAGGGCTTGGTATTGCGATTCCCAATCTGATTGACATTTTATCATCGGGGAAACGCGGCGTTCCCATTATGAAAAAAAGAGCAGACAAATATAAACAAATCGGCGCGGATATGGGAATCGGCGCCTATGAACGTATAATCGGAAACGAATACCGTGACGACGGTCTTTTGGAGGAAGCGCTCGCAATGTATGAACGCGCCGCAAGCCACGGCGACGGTTATGCGTATTACTGCCTTGGGAAATTTTTTACATTTCGCGGTATCCTCGGCATGAATTTAAAAAAAGCCGCTGCCTATTTTGAAAAAGGCATCGCGGCTTACCCTAATGACAAAGGGCTTTGTAACCTGCTTGGTGAAATCTGTTTTCGCGGCGGGCAAGGGCTTGCCTGTGATTTTCCGAAAGCATTTGCGCTTTTGGACAATGCCTACCGAAACGGCAGCACCTGGGGCTCAGATATGCTCGGAATGTGCTACCTGAAAGGGCTTGGCACAGAGGTCGACCTTGAAATGGCACGGTGGATGTTTGAGCTGAACCCCAAAAAGCGGTTTGCAGTATGGGGACTGGAAGAGTTCGAGAGCTATTGAGCAAAAAACGTCTTTGTCATCTTCCGGTATTCTTCCATCG
>CAMWNY010000076.1 GCA_947175775.1 uncultured Lachnospiraceae bacterium
TTGTTTTCGTCGTCTCTTTGTCCTTTTTAAACGTTATGATTTTCTGATAATACGTAGGATTTGTAGTATTTTTATCCGACAGACGTGCTGGTGACAGGATATGATATTATTTTCTTTTGGGTCATCCGTATGATATTTTCCGGATATGAACATATGAAAGAGAAGCCTTTTAAAACGGTACTTTTTCATGGGCTTGTACGCGACTCACAGGGAAGGAAGATGTCAAAGTCGCTAGGAAACGGTATTGATCCGCTTGAAGTGATTGAAAAATATGGTGCGGATGCACTTAGGATGACTTTGATTACAGGGAATGCACCTGGAAATGACATGCGTTTTTATTATGAGCGCGTGGAGGCAAACAGAAATTTTGCAAATAAGATATGGAATGCTTCCCGTTTTATTATGATGAATATGGAGGGAAAGGAAGTGTCGGATGCAGGCGCTTCATTAGAACCTGCGGACCGTTGGATCATATCGAAACTGAACAGCCTTGTAAAAGAGGTTACAGACAATATGGAAAGTTTCGAGCTGGGAATTGCAGTACAAAAAATTTATGATTTTATTTGGGATGAGTTCTGTGACTGGTATATTGAGATGGTAAAGCCAAGGCTTTATAATTCGGATAATCAGAAGTCACAGAATGCGGCGCTTTGGACTTTAAAAACAGTACTGATTGATGCATTAAAGCTGCTTCATCCTTATATGCCGTTTATTACGGAAGAAATTTTCTGCACTTTGCAATCAGATGAAGAGTCAATTATGATTGCAAAATGGCCAGTGTTCAGTAAGGAAAGATGCTTTGCAAAAGATGAGAAAGATATTGAAATCATCAAGGAAGCGGTGCGTGGAATCAGAAATGTAAGAACAGAAATGAATGTGGCTCCTTCTAAAAAGGCGCATGTATATGTGGTATCCGAAAAGGAGGATATTAGAAATGCATTCGAAGAAGGAAGATTATTTTTTGCATCTTTGGCGTATGCATCAGATGTAACAATACAAGATGTTAAAGCAGGTATTTCAGATGATGCCGTTTCCGTTGTTATTGCCAATGCGGACATTTATATTCCATTTGCCGAATTGGTTGACATAAAACAGGAAATTGAACGTCTTGAAAAGGAAGAAAAGCGTTTGAATGCTGAGCTTGCACGTGTAAACGGAATGCTGGGTAATGAGAGATTTATGTCAAAGGCACCTGAAAGTAAAATTGCGGAAGAAAGAGAAAAATTGACAAAATATACACAAATGCAACAACAAATTGCAGAACGACTTGCGCAATTAAGGTGAATAGTGTTACAATAATAATATAGAGAGGGTAAAACTGCCCCTTCGGAGGTGTGTATATGGTTAATGTCAAATCTTATGTCAGGATAACAGAAGATAAAACCGAAGCATGGCTTTATCTATGTGCACCTGATGATGGCGCAAGGTATGAAAAAAGTGAAATAATAAGATATCTGCAGCTTAATAACGTAGTTGCAGGGATTAATGAGTCACATATTGCTGCAATGTGTAAAAAGCAGATTTATGAGCGTGAGGTGAAAGTAGCATCAAGTGTAAAGGGAGCTCCTGGAAAAGAAGGTTATTTTGAGTTCTTTTTTGACACAGAAAAGCCCAAGCCTAAGATTAATAAAGACGGAACCGTTGATTATAGGAGTATGTCTTTGGTGCAGAACGTAACGGAGGGCAGTATTCTTGCGATTTATCATCCGGCTGTGCAGGGGACGTCTGGACGTGATGTGACAGGCGCTTTTGAAAAGGTAAATTTATATAAAGAAAAACGTCCTCTTACAGGAAAAGGCATCAGCAACGAAAAAAATCCATACGAATATTATGCCACAAAATCAGGAAAGATTGAATATGATGGCGAGAACAGACTTTCGGTGGTTGAAGTCTATGAAGTACAGGGCGACTGCAATTATTCAAGCAATGCACTTGTAGAGTTCAATGGTGATGTTATTATTCATGGAACTGTTGAAGCAGGCGTGACGATACGTGCGGGGAAGAGCCTTACGGTGGATGGTGTTGTTGTGTCAGCGACGATTTCTGCAGGCGGAGACGTATGTTTGAAGCGTGGTATGCAGGGCAGCGGGAAAGGAAGTATTTTGGCAGGCGGCAATGTGTTTACTGAGTTCTTAGAGTATACAAATGTCAAGGCGGAAGGCTCCGTACAGTCAAATGTTATATTGAATTCGCTGGTTGAATCAAAAGGAACATTGACGCTTACCGGTAAGAAAGGACTGATAGCAGGCGGCAGCGTACATGCAATGCTTGGTATTACTTGTCAAAATGTAGGAAATGCTTCAGAAATTAAGACGGGCATTCATGTAGGAATCCTGCCGGAAATGCTGGATAAACGTATGGAAGCCAGTCAGAAATATGGAAAGCTGAACGAAGAGCTTGATGAAATTGTATTAGGCATGGCGAAGATTCTGCGTGTGAGACAGCAGACTGGCGAACTTAGTGAGCAGCTGCAGGCACATTTAGAAGCATTAAAGGATAAAAAGGATGAAGTATACAAGAAATGTACGGAAATGAAAAAAGAGGCAGATAAGCTTGAAGCGTTGGTGGCAGAGGCAAGAGAGGCTAAAATAAGAATCAGCGGAAATATTTATAAAGGAACTGTAATTGGAATTGATGACAGCCAGCTTCCAATTCAAAAAGATACAAGTTTTATGGAATATGCAAGCCAAAATGGTATTATTGTAGGTACGGTAATTGTAATTTAGAAACATGATACATAGAGGTTCGCAGTGTTTTTTTGCACTGCGAACTGTTTTATGCACACGGGCACCCAAAGGAAACATGTCATCAAACCGATAAATCGGTTCTCTGACGGGTGCCCGGCGCGACGAGCAGGGGAAGATGAATCTTCTCTACTCGATTGCACACGGGCACCCAAAGGAACTTTCGATGGTCTGATACATATTGAGGAAAAAGGAATGAGCGAAGTTGTGGCTGCAAGTTATGATGAGGCAGAAAGGCTGATAGCGGAAATCCCTAAATTTACATCTAAAAATCCGCTTGAGGAGACAAGAAAATTCTATGATTACCTGCAGGATGAGATAGGTGAAGAACAGTTAGGGAAAATTGTGCATGTTGCGGGGACAAATGGGAAAGGGTCTGTTTGCGCTTTTTTAAACCAAATTTTTTTGGAGAGCGGATATCATGTGGGGATGTTTATATCGCCGCATTTGGAAACAATAAGAGAGCGTTTTGTGATAGATGGAAATATGGTATCAGAGAATGCATTTGTAGATGCATTTAATTGGCTTTCTTCTAAATTAAATGCGTATCAAATGGTTAATAAAAATTATATGCCCGCTTATTTTGAACGGCTTTTTTTTATGGGATTGTATCTGTTTGCGAAAGCAGGTATAGAAATTACAGTGTTGGAGACAGGGCTTGGAGGCAGGCTTGATACGACAAATGTGATAAGGAACCCGATACTTTGTGTTATTACGGAAATTGGGATGGATCATATGTTATACCTTGGGAATACCATAAAAGAAATAGCATATGAAAAGGCAGGCATTATAAAGCAAAATGTACCTGTCGTATTGTTGGATCGGAAAAAAGAAGCTTTTGACGTTTTGATGGAGAAAGCGTCACAATGTGGTTCTAAGTGTTATATTGTGTCAGAAAAACAATATAAAATAAATGAAATTAAGAAAAAATGCATTGATTTTTCTGTTGCCAGTCGGTATTATGATTATGGTAGATTAATTCTTGAGACTTCTGCACTTTATCAGGTAGAAAATGCTGCGATTGCGATAAGAGCCTGTGAGGCGCTGATGCAGGAGTGCGGCTTTGGCCAGCTTCATGTGAGGGATGGCATAAAGAATATGCGTTGGCCAGGGCGTATGGAAGAAATCAGACCAAATGTATACATAGATGGTGCACATAATGAGGATGGAATTGAGGCATTTGTGTATTCGTTAAAAAATGCCGCTGATTTAGCGCATTGTATGTTGATTTTTTCTGTTGTCAGGGATAAGCAGTATGATAAAATGATAGAGAGGCTTTGCAGCCTTGATATGGTGACAGAGTATGTGCTGACGAATATTCCTGATGAGCGCGGCGCTAAGCTTAGTGTGATTGCGGACCGGTTTAGGAAGTATACGGATAAAGAAGTACATGTTTTTGAACAGATAGAGGATGCTGTTTCATATTGTCTGCATAAAAGAAACAGATTGGTACGTGATATCTATATTGTGGGTTCATTATATCTTGCGGGTGCAGTGAGAAAGCTGTTGGAGCAACAAAGTGGATAATTGTGGAGGTCATTATGATAGATTTTGAAGAAGAATTGAAGAAATTTCATCCAAGTCTTGAGATGGAAGAGGTAGAAGATGCGATTTATAATCAGGATGTAACGGATTTGGCTGATGTACTTGTTAAATTTGTTAAGGAAGCTACGGATGAAAGTGCAGAAAATTGAATGTTCGCAATAGTGCGGATACGGATGGGAGTTGGGTGAACATTAGTATGTTTTGTTATAATTGTGGTTGTGTTCTTTCAGAGAAAGATTTTTGTACTGGATGTGGGGCAGACGTTGGATTGTATAAAAAGATAATGTATGTTGCAAATCGCTTTTATAATGATGGTCTTGAAAAGGCGCAGGTGCGTGATTTATCAGGAGCTGTGACGAGCCTTAGACAATGCCTGAAACTAAATAAATATCATATTGATGCAAGAAATCTTTTGGGGCTTGTGTATTTTGAGCGGGGAGAGGTGGTTGCGGCGCTCAGCGAGTGGATTATGAGCAAGAATACCCGCAGTGAAAAAAATATTGCGGATGATTATATAGAGATGCTGCAAAATAATCCCGGGCGTCTTGACATGTACAAGCAGACAATAAAAAAATACAATATGGCACTTGGATACTGTCAGCAGGATGGGCTGGATTTAGCAGTGATACAGCTGAAAAAGGTTGTATCAATGAATCCGAAGTTTGTGCAGGCAAGGCAGCTTTTGTCGCTTTTATATATGAATAATGAGGAGTGGGACAAGGCGAAAAAAGAGCTGATGAATGCGCTTAGGATTGATGCGAATAATACAATTACGCTGCGTTATTTAAAAGAAGTAGGCGAAATGATGCCGGCAGAAGAGGAGCGGACCAAAAAGCGCAGAGAAGCGATTGTTTATCAAAGCGGGAATGAGACCGTAATACAGCCTGCCGGTAAGAAAGAAGCAGCGGGATTACAGACGATTTTCAATATTGTAATCGGTATTGTTGTGGGTGTGGGAGTTGCATGGTTTTTGCTTCTGCCTTCTCAGATACAGCAGGTAACGAATGAGTCAAATGATAAATATAAGGAAGTGAGCGAACAGCTTGATGCAAAAACAGTAGAGGTGAATGAGCTTACAGCGCAGATCAACCAGTTGACCGAGGAAAAAACAGACCTCACAAACAGTCTTAGCGCAGCGCAGGAGGCAAATGCGGCGATAGAGGCAAATACGGATTTGATAGAGGCTGCTTTGATGTATATGAATGATACACAAGATGAGCTTGTGATAGCGGATGCGCTTGAACTTATCAATCAGGATTATTTGGAGAATGAGGCAACAGAGAGTTTTCGGAACTTATATCATGCGGTAAAAGAAGGAATCGGTCCTGTTGTTGCAAAAGAGAGCTATAATGTTGGATATGATGCATTCCGGACGGAGGATTATGACACTGCTGTCATAAATTTGTCAAGGGCATATGAATACAATCCAAAGAACGGAGAGGCGTTGTATAATCTTGGAAACGCCTACAATAAGAAAGGTGAGACACAAAAGGCAGCAGAGATTTACGAGCAGGTAATCGAGCTCTTTCCTAATACGGAGAAGGCACGCAAATCAGAGACTTATATCAGGGAAATCAGAGGCGAAACAGAATAATTTTATTGACAAAAGAGGACAAGCGTAGGTGCTTGTCCTCTTTATGCACATGGACATAAGGCAGTTTGCCGTTAAATTTGGAAGGAGGATAAGTTTATGGAATCAAAAGCAAGAGAGTATGCGATTATTGACAACTATTTGTGCATTAAGATGCCGACGGAGGTAGATCATCACAAGGCAGCAGGAATAAGGGAATGTGCTGACCGGATGATACTTGATGATAAAGTGAAAAATATTGTGTTTGATTTTGAGGATACAACTTTTATGGATAGCTCAGGACTGGGAATTATTATAGGCAGGTATAGGAAAATATCATGTTTTGGAGGGAAGGTTTATGCAGTAAACACAAATGAGCGTATAACAAGGCTGCTTACAACGTCTGGAATGACATCAATTATAGAGGTAGTATCATAATAATTATTTTAATTTAATATGAAAAGTGAGGAATTGGCTGACTATGGAAGAAAATAGGATTAATGAAATAAAGCTTGAGTTTGAGGCAGTTTCAGAGAATGAAGCGCTTGCCAGGGTAGTGGCTGCTGCTTTTATAGCAGGACTGAATGTTACCGTAGACGAGCTTGAGGACGTTAAAACAGCAGTATCCGAAGCTGTGACAAATGCCATTATACATGGATATAAAGAATGCGGCGGGACGGTGGTAATGAATGCAGTATTGAAAAAAGAGAGTGCGGATACATATCTTTTGACTGTTGAGATTTGTGACACGGGTGTTGGAATTGAGGATGTGGAAAAGGCAATGCAGCCGATGTTTACAACTGGATTGGAACATGAGCGTTCGGGGATGGGTTTTTCGTTTATGGAAGCTTTTATGGACAAGGTCCGTGTGGTTAGTTCTCCAAATATGGGAACGGTGGTTCATATGGAAAAACGTCTAAAGGTATATGATGAGAGGCAGTAATCTATGGAGGATAAACAGCTTTTTCTAAGGGCGCAAGGGGGAGAAAGGGCGGCTAGGGAGTTGCTTTTTAACAAAAATGTAGGATTGATTCATCATGTGCTGAAACGCTTTGTCTCGCGCGCAGATTGTGATATGGAGGATTTGTTTCAAATCGGTTCGATTGGGCTTTTGAAAGCAATTGAAAAGTTTGATACAGAATACGGTGTGTGTTTCTCTACGTATGCCGTCCCACTGATTATGGGGGAAATACGCAGATTTTTAAGAGATGACGGGATGATACGGGTAAGCCGCGGTATTAAAGAAAATGCACTCTGTGTAAAACGTGCAAGAGCGGAGTTTGTGGATAAAAACGGCACCGAACCTACGCTTTTGGAGCTTTCTGAGCAAACGGGGCTTGATGTAGAGCATATTGTGATGGCACTTGAGGCAGGGCATGAAGTGGAATCCCTGTATAAAA
Organism: uncultured Lachnospiraceae bacterium; assembly: GCA_947175775.1. Lineage (GTDB taxonomy): Bacteria > Bacillota > Clostridia > Lachnospirales > Lachnospiraceae > COE1. The sequence goes on from CAMWNY010000076.1 coordinate 7,260, forward strand.
CCGTGTATGAATCGGATGGAAATGAACTGCTGCTGTTAGATACAATAGGCGGTACGCTGGATCATGACCGATTGATGAACCGTCTTTTTGTTGAGGGGCTTTTGAAGATTCTTGATGAACGGGAGCGGGAATTAATAAGGCTTCGTTTTTATGAGAATAAGACACAGGTACAGACGGCACAGCATCTTGGGATGAGTCAGGTTCAGGTAAGCCGTTTGGAAAAAAAAGTGCTGCTTCGTCTTCGCGGTATGGCGCTTGCTTAAGTTTTTGCGTGTATAGCACAAAAATAAAAAAATGTGTTAATGATTGAAAAAGTGTAAATAAGACTGTAAAATGTGCCGATAAAAAGATTAACAGGAATTATGTTTAAAGGGCACGGATGCCCTTGGAAAGGTTGGTTGAAATGAACGGAATCAATTATAACACATTGCTCAATAACACAGGGCTTTATTCTAACAGAGCGACAAGTAATGACGTTGTACAGCAGTATGCAGCTGCAAATGCCCGCAATAAGCAGGCGGCAGACAGCAGACAGGCAAATGCAGACAAGGACACATACGAGCATAGCACGGTAAACGCAAAGGCGGGCTATGAGAAACCGAAGAGCACAGGCAAATATAAAGCGCTTGATTCAAACGGTGTTCAGGAAGGCATTAAGCTTAGCGACAAGGCAAAAAATCTTTTGGAAGAGCTGAGAAAGAAATATGGTAATATGGACATTTCCGTAGCAGAGTGGTCAACGGATGAAGAGCAGGATTATTATGCAGGTTTGACTGACAAGGACTACAGTGTGCTGATTAATCCGGAGCTTTTGGAGAAGATGGCTGCCGATGATTCTGTAAGAGAGCAGTATGAGTCGGTTCTTGGCAACGCAGGCAAGGCTTCTGAGACTTTGAAAGAGGAGCTTGGCGAGGATGTGGACAAGATTAAGAGCTTTTCGATTACAATGGATGCAGACGGCAAAGTAACGTATGCGGTACAGCTCTTAAAGAATATGACGGAGCAGAGCAAGAACAGTACAAAGACACAGAAAGAGCGCCTTGAGGAGCAGCGTGCGGAGCGCAGGGAAGAGGCGAAGAAGCAGGAAGAAAAGCTTGAGACAGAAAAAATTGAGGCAGATTCCATTGAAGGTCTGATTGCGGCGATTAAAGAAAAGCTTTATCCTACAGAGACAGGAAAAGTTACGATTAAAGAGGAAGATGTTGTAAACAGCGGTGCGGCTAATGTAACTGCATAGCAAAAATTTCCTCTACGCTGTTTGTGGCGTGTGGTTGATTATTGGTATCAAAAAGGAATACGGGCAGGTGATTTGAAGTACCGTCCTTCCATTCAAGGTGTTTGGGAGGAACGTGAAGCGAAAATCCCTGTCCGTTTTTGATGCGGTTTGCATAGTCTGCGGCGGATTTTAGCGGGGTATCGAAGCACATGCCATAGATGCAGTTGTTTTCGGTGACGCCGACCTTGTGGATGTCGGAGCCTGCCGTCATGGTAATACCGTGCTCTTTGGCGTAGCGGTATGCCATACGGTTTTGTTCATGGGGATTTCCGGCGTTTGCAACCTCGAAGGCATCGCACTGATACGGGTGGACATATACCTCCGAGAGATAGCCGCGTTCCCGAAACGGGTGTGCCTGTACAACCAGTCCCCCTTCTGCTTTGATTTTCTGATAGTGTGTAATATGGTCCCATGTCATCATTTCGGGGTGTTTTAACAGCCAGTCCTTGTCCAGCCCGTACACCAAAAATTCATCACCGAAAAAGCGTGATTCCCACGCAAAAAATACGTCAAGACCGAGTCGGTCTCCCTCTTTTTTTGCATCCTCATATCCCTGACAGAAAATGTCGATGCGTTCTTCCCACGGCAGGTTTTTCGGCACGCAGCTGTTGCCGTTAAAAAAGTGGTCGGTGACAAAGATGCCGTGAAATCCTAACTCTTTGTAGTATGCAATATATTCGTTTCCGGCGCTGACAGCGCATTTGCTGGCAGTTGTCGTGTGAAGGTGCGTTTCATAGATATATGACATAGTTATTCTCCGTTATCTTTAAAATTTAAAATTTTCTGAAATCATCAAAAAACAATCTTTTACTATTTTAACATAAAATGATATAATATGGTTAAAATTTTTGAAAAAAACAAAGGAGCTGCAAAAATGAATCAGCAAACAACTCCGCTGCTGGACGCAGTGGAACGTCTTATTCATACAAATCCTGCATATTTCAGAATTCCGGGGCACAGGCTTGACCGCGGAATCAGCAGCAGGTTTACGGACAGGACCGGCAGCCGGATTTTTGCCTATGACGTGACCGAAACGCCTCTTACGGACGATTTGCATGCGCCTGAGGGGGTGATACGTGAGGCACAGTAGCTTATGCGCGACCTTTACGGGG
>CAMWNY010000077.1 GCA_947175775.1 uncultured Lachnospiraceae bacterium
CCTGCTCTGCTGCGTCAGCCTCCTGAGGATTTTCTTCCTCCAAAATTTTGTCTTCGGAAACAGTTTCCTGTGAATCCGTATTCTCTAAATCCTGTTTGTCTAAATCCTTTTCTTCCACGCTCAATCGTCGTCCTTTCCATATTATAATAATCTATTTGTTCAAGTCTGCCCGTCATCTTTTTTGTAAATGGTGTCCAGCTGGCTTTTTAACGTTTTCAATGTATCAATTACCTTGTCATAATCCATTCGTCTTGGTCCTATAATACCAATGGTTCCTTTCACACCTTCCTCAAGTTCGTAGGTCGCCGTAACCACACTGCAATCCTTCATCGTCTTGACCGGCGTTTCGTTTCCGATATAAACCTGTATGCCTGTTCCCGTCTCATCGGTGAGCGTTTCATTGACCAGCTCGGTCAGAAGCTGTTTTTCCTCAAACGTTGTAATCAGCTCACTTGCCCTTTGATTGTCCGCAAGCTCGGGATATTTGAAAATGTTGTTTGCGCCGCTTGTGTAGATTTCAATGTTTTCGTCATTTTTAATCTGTGATGCCACCGCGTCCATCACTTCCGCTACAATGCCCGCATGGTCACCTGCCTGCTGTTTTAATTTTGCAATCATCGCAAGGTTGATTTCCTCGATTGGCAGTCCGTTTAAGTTTGTGTTCAGCAGGATATTCAGCTTCAAAAGCGTTTCGTCGTCAAGCGGGTCGCCAACGGTAATCATGCTGTTTTTAATCACATTTCCCTCGACTACAATCGTCGTAAGCAGCTGATGTTTGTCAACTCTTGAGAGCTGGATAAATTTGAGCTTATTTCCCCTGACCTGCGGCGCCGAAATCATGGTCGCATAGTTTGTGTTTGCAGCAAGCATTTTTGCCATCTGCTTGAGCACCGACTCCATCTTGTCTTCCCGCTCAAGGAGAATGCGCTGCATTTCTTTGACCTCCTGCGTCGCCTGATTGAGCTGCTCTTCTTTCTCAAGCATCATGCGGTCGACATATAGCCGATAGCCTTTGTCCGAAGGGATACGTCCCGCGGAGGTATGCGGCTGAAGAATGTAGCCAAGCTCCTCCAGGTCGGACATTTCGTTTCGGATTGTGGCGGAGCTTAGGTTCAAATCCGTGTACTTTGAAATTGTCCTGCTGCCTACAGGCTCGCCCGTCTCCAAATAATTTCGGATAATCGCCTGTAGAATTTTCAGCTTCCGCTCGTCTAAGTCCAACCTGCCACGCTCCTTTCTGCCTGATGTTCGAGAATTTATTAGCACTCCTTGCGATTGAGTGCTAATATTTACATATACTAACTTACTACTTTCCAAAATTATTGTCAACAATCTTTTTCTAATTATTTATAAACATTTTCTAAAAAATCTCAAATGTTTTTTCAGATCAGTGAAAACGCCTTAGTGAAAAGCAAAGTCATATCTTAACAAATAGAAAAGAGCAGCAATTACATGCCGCCCCTCTTTCTTAATATTAATCATTCGCAATGGTTATACACTTCAAAATTATTTTTGTTAAATCTTAGACAAATTCATCCCGCATCGGATTGAAGATGTCAACCAAAATTCCCTCTTTTAAGCAGACACAGCCATGCTCAATTCCGTTTCGCTTTAACAGCACATCGCCTGCGTTTACAATCTTCTTTTCCTCACCGACCGTAAACTCAAACTGCCCCGATGCGACATATGTAATCTGCGTGTGCGGATGGCTGTGCAATGCGCCGATTGCGCCTTCCTTAAAATGGTTTTCGACGCACATCATTTCATCGGCGTATGCCATGATTTTGCGCTCTACGCCTTCTCCGCAGGGCTCGGCGTCAATTTCGGTGTTGAAGTTCCAAATGTTGTTTTTTGTTGTTTTCATAATGCTTGAATTCCTTTCTTGATTACATAAAATTTTCTGTTTCTTCCTCATTGCTTTCTTTTATAATATCCGTTAATTCATGAACATCTCCAATGTCCGCAACGTCCATTCTTGTAAGACAATTTCTTAGCCAAGGACATTCCTTTTTTAGTTCCCGAACCAAACCGTAAATATCAGCTATGGACATTTTCTCTATCGAACAATATACAGATCCTTGTCTATGTTCAAAATTCTTTTCCCTACCAAAAAATTTTTCTATTTCTTCCCACCCTTTTGTGTAATTTTTTTCTCCAAACTCCTTTTTTAATTCATCAACCTTCAAATCAAATGTAAACTCTTTTCTATATCCCCTCATGCTTTTCCCAATCTTTTTTTAAAGTACGCTGCCATATCATCTGTTTCTTCATCTGCATACAATACCCATGTTTTGACAAACGGCAAAAACCATTCCTGATCCACAAGATACAGTACAATTCTTCCAAAATTAGAAAAATCCTTATCATCGCCATTGCCTATAAATAACCCGCTCTCATTTTTTTTCGTTATTCCTTTTTTTTTGGCAACTTCACTCACCATAGTATTTATTTGTTCTACCGAATACGCTCCGCTCTGCTTAATCTTTTTTTCATCCATTTGAACTTCCATTTTCATCATAATCTCATTCTCCTATCCGAAGTTTTATGGCAATTTCCCATTATTTCCTTTTTTATCAAAATCAAAGCTTTTTCTTTATCATACCATGCGCCCCCTCAAATTACCACCCCAAAAAACTCCCAAAATCCAGTCGCGAAAATATTTACCAGTATACCGCACCGCATTCCCACAAAAAATAAAACCGTAACCCGTTGTAATACCAATCATCAAAACGTAACAAAAAACGGAGGCGCTTATGAATAACCAAACTACATGCCAATGTACCGCCGAGACCCTTGCAATGGCATCCGTTCCCATGCAGGAATGGTGTGAGCCTTTCGACCTTGCCACGGCAATCTACAACGGTACGCTTTTCCCATGCCTGAACATGAACTTTTTTGACGCCGAGGACATTCCCTGTCCGTTCTGCGACAAACCCGCGCTGACAAAGGCAGCGGAGCAGGAAAAGGCGCTGATTGAAATCTGTAAAATCGGATTTGCGCTCAATGACCTTACGCTTTACCTTGACACGCATCCCGATTGTCAAAACGGTATCAATCTCATGAAAGACCTTTTGCAGCAGCGTCTTGACGCGCTTGCGGAATTTGCCAAAAACCATTACCCGCTGACACAGCTTTCCATTGTCACGGGCACACCTGAAACAAAGCAGTACGGCTGGGACGAAGGACCGCTCCCGTGGGACCCGTTCGCAAGCTGCGCGGCAGCCAAATAGGAGGAAACAGTTATGTGGGCTTATGAAAAACGACTTCAATACCCGGTTAAAATAACCAAAACATGCCCAAAGACCGCACAGCTTATTATCAGCCAGTACGGCGGTCCTGACGGCGAGCTTTCCGCGTCCATGCGCTACCTTGCGCAGCGCTATTCCATGCCTGTCAAAAAAGTCGGCGGGCTTTTGACGGACATTGGTACGGAAGAAATCAACCACATGGAAATTATCTGTGCCATTGTCTATCAGCTTACAAAAAACCTGACGCCCGAACAGGCAAAAACAGCAGGCTTTGACGCCTACTATATCGACCACACCGCCGGGCTTTGGCCGCAGGCAGCCGCGGGCGTGCCCTTCACGTCCCTGGAATTCCAGTCAAAAGGCGACGCATTCGCCGATTTATATGAAGACTTGGCGGCAGAACAAAAAGCACGGACCGTCTACGAAAACCTGCTGCGCGTCATCGACGACCCTGACGTGCGCGCACCCTTAAAGTTTCTGCGTGCAAGGGAAATCGTGCATTTCCAGCGTTTTGGAGAAGCGCTCGAAATGACAAAAGACAAACTTGACCACAATAATTATTATTTCTTTAATCCGGAATTTGATAAGAAGTTTTTGAAAAAATAATTGAAAAAGGCAAAAGCGGAGAATGCAAAAATCCATTCTCCGCTTAACATTTTCTTTATACCGTAATCACGCCCCCCACGCCAAGCGCAATCACGACAATCCCAAGCGCAATCCGGTACCAGCCGAACGCCTGAAAATCATGTTTTTTGATATAATCCATCAAAAACTTTATCACAAACACCGACACCGCAAACGCGACCACCATGCCGACAAGCAGAATGCACTCCTCCTCGCCGGTAAATGAAAACCCGAATTTAACCATTTTCAAAAGACTTGCCCCAAACATCACCGGAATTGCCAAGAAAAACGTAAACTCCGCCGCCACGCTGCGCGACACGCCGATTAACAGCGCGCCCACAATCGTCGCTCCCGAACGCGAAGTTCCCGGAAAAATCGCGGCAATCAGCTGAAACAGTCCGATAATCAGCGCCGTGCGGAACGTAATGTCGTCCAGTGCCTTTATTTTAGCGCTTTTTCCCTTATTCTTCCGTTCCACAATAATAAATGCCACGCCAAACACAATCAGCGCAATCGCAACCGAAATCGCATGATAAAACAACTCCTCGCACAAATCGTCAAACAACAGTCCCACAATCGCCGCAGGAACACACGCGACCGCAATTTTCAGCCACAGCATAATCTTATCCATCTCAATCACGGGCTTTGACTTATCCTGAAACTGAAACGGAAAAATCTTTCCCCAAAACAAAAGTACAACGGCAAGAATCGCGCCAAGCTGTATCACGACAAGAAACATCTCCAAAAATTCGGGCGTGCAGTCCAGCTTGATAAACTCATCAAGAATAATCATATGCCCCGTACTGCTGACCGGCAGCCATTCGGTAATACCCTCAACAATCCCAAACATAATCGCTTTAAAAATCTCTATCATATCTATCTCCCTATACAAGCTTGTGTTCACACAAACCTGCTGCATGAAACTTCGTACTTCTTAGCTTTGCGTCTAATAACGCATAGTCATTCAAAAGTGGTTTACATGCTATATTCTGTTTCAACAAATTTACGCAGTGCCGCCATTGCACGCTCCACCTTTTGTGTTTCGACACAATACGCCATTCTGAAATATCCAGGACATCCGAACGAATCCGCCGGAACAAGCACCAAATCGTAATTCAGTGCCTTTTTGCAGAATGCAACCGAATCCGCCTCAAGCGCTTTCGGGAAAATGTAGAACGTTCCGCCCGGTTTTACCACCTCAAACCCTAAACTGACAAGCGTGTCATAAATGATATTCATGTTCTTTTCATACACAGACAAATCCGACGTCACGCCAAGCACATCGGCTACTGCTATCTGTATGATTGACGGCGGACAATTATGACCGATACCCCTTGAAATCTGCGCACACATTACGGAAATCAGCCCGCTGTCCGTACACTTCGGATTTGCCGCCACATACCCGAGACGCTCGCCCGGAATGGACATCGACTTCGCAAACGAATAGCAGGAAAGCGTGTTATCATAAAACTTCGACACATACGGCGCGTCCACGCCCTCAAAAATAATTTCCCTGTACGGCTCGTCCGAAATGATAAAAATATCATGTCCGTATTCCTTCTGCTTTTCCTCCAAAACCGCTGCAAGCCGCTTTAACGTTTCCGTCGAATATACCGTACCTGACGGATTGTTGGGCGTGTTAATGAGCACTGCCATTGTCTTTGGATTCAAAAGCTTATCAAACTCCTCAAAATTAATCTGAAACTGCTTTGTATCCGCAGGCACAACCTTCAAAACCGCGCCTGTCTGATTAATATAATGATTGTATTCGGGAAAATACGGCGCAAACGTAATCACCTCATCTCCCGGCTGCGTCACAACTCTCGCTGCATGCGCCACTGCGCCCGCCGCGCCCGTCGTCATAAACAAATGTTCTGCTGTATAGTTCATATCATACTTCTTATTCAAAAACTCCGCAAACTTTTGACGGACGGACAAAATTCCCTGCGACTGGCTGTAACCGTGCAGTTCCATTGTATCTTTCGTCTGCATAAGTTCCATCATTCTGTCCGTAAACTCCTGCGGAACCGGAACGGACGGATTGCCAAGGCTAAAATCAAATACATTCTCCGCGCCGATTTCTTTCGCGCGCCTTCCTGCCCACTCTGACAGCTCCCTGATAACCGACTTTGCGCCGAGCATATCCTTATATTTTTGTGAAACCATAGTGATTTTCCTCCTTATACACTGTTCCTACTTACGTTATCACATTTTGCTGGTTTCATCAAGTATAACGTTTTGCTGCTGTACTCACATACTCCTCATCACGCTGCCAAGACATGAAAAGCGACCGCTATATCCTTTTTCAGTGATATACCGATCGCCTTAAATCATTTCAATATCCAATTTTTTTCCTCTTTCTCGGCATTTTCTTTTTTTCTTCTTTGTACCATCCATTTTTATTTGCCGAATTTTTTATGGTACTCTTTTTTATTCCGGTTTTTACGTCCTCTTTGTGTTCCTTTCATCTGATTACTCTCTCTGAAACATTCTCTTAATCTTTTCCTATGTGTACAATCCTCTTAAATACACATCCTCTCATTCTCATATTCGTTAAGGATTTTCATTTTCATCAGATTAAGGTTCGTGTTCATCCAATGGACTCATCTCCTTTCTTAAGAATACTCTTTATCGCTATTGTTTACGGTTTCCGAAAATATATAGGATAAAGCTGAAAGATTAAAGGTATCTTTTGTGCTTTTTTGTTTTTTCTTTGGTGTGATTGTAGAATAACATCATTTGCAGGATATTTCAAGAGGTTTTCAGGATTTTTCTCAATACTGTCGTTTTGCACATCAGCTTTCAGTTATTTCGTATAATATTTTCTGAATTTTCCGACTATTGCTGCCGTTCCGTCCCACTAACCGGCAAATCCGCTTACATTTGCAGAAAAAAGATTTTTGTCGTATACTGGAGAAAACACAACAAACAATACCAAAATCTTACGGAGGGATACTCTTGTTTCAAAAGAAAGATGTCATATACAGTGAAACCATCGGCGTATGTATCGTTGAAGACATTGTAAAGCTTGCGGACAGCCGAAAAGATACCTATAGCTATTATCTGCTGCGCTCCGCTTTTGATCAAACAAAAAAAGCCTACATTCCTGTAGAAAACCATACCGTTAAACTGCGCACACTGATCAGCGCAGAAGAAGCACAGGCACTTAAGAATAGCGAGGAATTTGACCGGTGCAGTCAAACCATAAAAGACGAAGCGCAATATGTACTCCAAAATCAAGCAGGGAAATGACCTTCTCCCTTGCCCGTATGCATAAAAATCCCCCAAATCATTCCTGACTTGGGGGGGGTATTATCCAGTTGCTTACGCAATATGTGCGCCAATAAACGCCTTGAGCTTCTCCTTCGACTGAAATCCCACACTTCTGTCCGCAATTTCACCATTTTTAAAAATGACAAGCGCCGGAATATTTTGAATGCCATACTTCAATGCAAGCTCATCATTGGCGTCAACATCCGCATTAAAAAAGCCCAGCTTTCCTGCAAACTCCTCAGAAATCTCCTCAAGCACCGGTGCAAGCATCTTACACGGACCGCACCACGTTGCGGAAAAGTCTACCAATGCAAGACTACTTTCAAGCGCTTCACTCATATTGTTGTTTTCAATTTTCTTTACCATGTTTTCCTCCATTCTGTTAAAAGCAACTGTTTGTCCACACTTTTATACGTTTTGGGCAATGGGCAGAGTACCAAGCGTCCCCAAATCCTCCGGCTCCCCGACAGATGTTTCTGCATTTTCTGCCGCTCCCTCGGGATCGTATTCCTGCCTTTCTTCCTCATCACCCCAAAGTGAATCATATTCTTCTTTCTTATCCTTCATCTTGTTCATCATCGCAAGATTTTTTGCCGCCATGTATAATTCCATACTGTATTCCATGACTTTTTTCTCATCGCTTGCCGGCACCCGCGCACCTCTTCCAATGCGGCGCGCCGTTTCCATAATGCGCCCCATTTCCAAGGCAGCGTCTTCCATTGCATCCTTCTGCTGCTTGGACGCCTCTGCATTAAAAACAGACACATATTGCTGCGTCAACCTGTCAAGCACTTCCTGATTTTCATCAAATTTCTCATTCAATGCACCAATGGAAAGCTCTAAAGTTGCTGCCTCATTTGCGTAGATTTCCCTCTTTTCCAAATCAAAAGTCGTCTCGGCTTTTTTATCCAGCTCCTCTTTTTTCTTTAAAAGCGTTCTGCGCCGGTCAATAATCGTCGCACGCTGTGCACGGTATAATTTCTGTGCGTCTCCGACTTTCATATGATCACATCCTTTTGAAACGTTCCCACTATCCTTGTGTTACAATTATTTTTTCTTTAACGTTCTCCTCTTCGGGTGTCTTAGGGTTTTCTTCAGCTTCCTCCGGCTCTTCCGTTGGATTCAGTAATTCTCCGATTTCCTTTTCTTCTTCGTCCTTTTCCTCCTCGGACTCTACATGGTCTATATCGTTCCTATCGTCAATTAAATCTTTTACTTCGTCTGCAAGCTCCTGTGACGACTCGTCAAGCTTGCCCTGGGAAGCCTCGTTGAACGCAGCGTCCACTGCCGACTGTATCATGCTGTTTTTCGTTTCCACCATGCCTTGAAGCGGATTCATTGCAATGTGGTCGCTTTTGCACTCCTTCGCATCTTTGACCATCTGCATACCGCGTCGTCTGTAATAAGAAACATCACTGTCTTTTTCCACCATAAAACGATAGGACTCTAGTGCCACCTTTTTCTCTTCCTCGGAATAATCCGCGCCAAGCAGTATTTCCAATTCGCGGTGTGCTTTTGGCGCCATTTTCAATCCATATCTGAATACAGCCTCCCTTTTTTCCTCATCTGACATATTCTCATCACTGATCAGCTCTCTTAAGCTTTCCGACTCGTCAGCAGCTTTCTGCGCAATATCGTCTGCTTTTGCAAGATTCCGAAGACCTTCTTCCTGCAGTTCGTTAATCAATCCGACTACATCCATTTCCCGTTTCATCGAAGACGCGGCAAACTGCGCCGCTGAATTATTAATCATGTCGCTTATATTTTTTTCCTTCTTATCGCCGCTTTCTTCACTCTGACCGTCTTCGCGTTCTTCTTCTGTCTTCTCAGACTCCTCAATACTCTTTAACATAACAAGCAAATCCCGGTTTTTCTGATCAATCTCATCCTGCATTTCCGAAGACTGCATTGCCATCTGCTGCGCTTCTTTTGCCTTCCTTTGGTTCTCCTCTATCTGCTTTTGCTTCTGATCGCGCATCTCACGGATAACTTGTTGCTTTCTCTTAATGGTATCCGAATCTTCGCCTGCCATATTAGAGTTCTGCATCGATTTTATAATCTTATCTATTTCCCCAATTAAGTTCAAATATTCGTTCTGCGTTTCATCTGCCTGTTTTGACTGCTCCTGCTGACGCAGCATCATCTTCTCAGTCTTTAAACTCTGAGCGCTCTTTTCCACGTGTTTGTCCTGCTCCTGCCTGCTTAGTTTTCTGCCCTCTTTCGAAATCGTAACTTTGCACTGTGGCGTATCAAAAGCACCGCCCGGCTTCTGCGCAGGTTGATGTTGTTTTTGACTCGCTTTTCCGACTACTACATTGATATTGTTTTCCGTAAACATTTTAATTTGCATAAAACACCCCACCTCATTCCTTTGAAATTTATTTGCAATTCCGTTTGCTTCTTTTATCCTATATATATCTTATTATAAAAATTTATAATTTAAATATATATCGGCAAACTACCGCATTTTTTTTACCTTTTGAC
>CAMWNY010000078.1 GCA_947175775.1 uncultured Lachnospiraceae bacterium
AAAGCAGACAGCGTATCCGGTCAGGTTCCAAAGCTATTTGTCGTGGTCAGGGAACCAACAGCTTTCCAGCCCAAAGATTTATTTGACTTTTTGAAAAAATGCATTGACAAAAATAAAATGCCAAAAGAAATAGAAGTGATTGGCGCAATTCCACGTGCCTCCAACGGAAAAATCCTTAGGTCGGAATTAATGAATCCGTAAAATCTTAAAATGAACACAAAATTATAAATGGAAAATAGTAAAGAGATGAGGTAATTATGAAAAAATTCAGTAAATTAGTCGCATTGTCCATAAGTTTCGTACTTTTATGTACAGGCTGTGCCAGTAACGGACAGGCTGGCGAAGCTGCCGTGAATCAGGGTTTTGAAAATGGTACGCAGGGAACGTCAGATGAGGCAGCCACATTGAATATTGCATATCAGTATGGTCTCGCTTATGCACCTTTAGGTATTATAAAAGAGCAGGGATTAGTAGAAAAAGCATATGAAGAAGCAACCGGAAAGCAGGTCACCATTACATGGAATCAAATGAGTTCTGGTGCGGATATTAACACCGGTATTTCCGGCGGAAACCTTGATGTCGGATTCATGGGTGTAGGACCGGCCGTAACAGGCGTCATGAAAGGTGTTGGATATAAAATATTTACCAACCTGTCCGGTCAGGAACATGGCTTTATGACCAATAATGACAGCATCAATTCCTTTGAAGATTTAATCGGAAGCGATAACCAAATTGCCCTTGTAAATATCGGTTCCATTCAGCATGTAATACTGGCGCTGTCACTGGATAAAGCAGGATATGATCCCCATGCCTTAGATGCTAATCTTGTGGCAATGGCGCACCCGGACGGCATGACAGCTTTAGAAAGCGGAAATGTATCCTGTCATCTGACATCCAATCCTTATATTTTCCGTGAACGCGAAAATGAAGAACTGCACGAAATCAGCAACATTGCCGAAGTATGGGGTGTAAATGATTCGTTTATTGTTGGTGTGGCATCCGAAGCGTTATACGAAGAAAACCCCGAATTATATCAGGCATTATGTAACGCTGTCAAGGAATCGGTTGATTACATAAACAATAATATGGAAGAAGCTGCAAAGATTACTTGTGAATTTGATGGAAACAGTGCAGAAGAGGAGCTTCTATACATGCAAAAGAGTAAGTATATGACAGAAACCAACAGAATATTTGACCTCGCCATCTTTATGGCAGAAGCAGGTTTTATTGACACAGCTCCAAAATCTTATGAAGCATTGGTTTTTGATAACGTTTCAGGAAACTAAAGAAGCGGGAGAGCATCATTATGGAACAAAAGAAAAGGTCATTGCAGGCTATTACGGCAAGGGTTTTATTTATTGCTGCAATCATGTGTATTTGGGAGTATGTTGCAAAATCAGGAATGATGGGCAGAAATTCTGCGTTAATTTTTCCATCACTGGAAGCAATTGGATTCGCCTTTATCAAGAATTTTACATCCGGCTTTGCCGGCGCTTCCCTTTGGATATACATCGGCAATTCGATGAAGCTATTATTTGAGGGATTACTTATTGGAATTGTTTTGGCATTTGTATTATCCGGTCTGTCCATGATGAGCAGCATCTTTTACGACATCTGCAATTTGGTTATTTCCGTCTGTGATTTGCTGCCTGGTGTTGCGCTGCTTCCGGTTGTAATTATTATCTTCGGCGTAAAACCGGGTGTAATTGTATTTTTAGTTGTTCACGCCGTGTTGTGGCCTATGGCAAGAAATGTTTTGGACGGTTTTTTGGCAATTCCCAATATTTATATTGAAGCCGGAATGAATATGGGACTGAAAGGCGCTTCTCTTTTGTTTGGCGTTTACCTTCCTGCCGCAACTTCATACATTGTGTCCGGATTAAAGGTAGGATGGGCAAGGGCATGGAGGGGACTGATTAGTGCGGAAATGATTTTTGGTGTAGCTTCCTGTCCGGGAATCGGGCTCTTTATTAATCAGATGCGCACAAATATGAATAATGCGGAAATGTATGCAACGCTTATTGTTATTATTATTATCGGTCTTCTTGTACAATACGGAGTACTTTCAACAATTGAAAAATGTACAGTGAAAAAATGGGGAATATCAAAATGATAGAAAAAGAGAACTGTATCCTGGAAATTCGAAACATGTCAAAAGTATTTGATGCAGACACAGAAACAGAAAAAGATGTTTTAAAAAATGTAAATCTTACTGTCAGCAAAAATGAATTTCTGTGTGTACTGGGACCTTCCGGCTGCGGAAAAACAACGCTTCTTCGTTGTATTGCCGGATTTGAGAACTATGACGGCAGTGTACTGATTAACGGAGCAGAACGACGCCGTCCCGGAATAGACAGAGTGATGGTCTTTCAGGATTTTAACCAGCTTTTTCCGTGGAAAACTGTAGAAAAAAACATACAGTATCCGTTAAAAATAAATGGAATTCATAACAAAGAAGAGCTAAATAACAGAACACGGGAAGTCCTTGCAAAAGTCAAATTGTCCGGACATGAAAAATTTTACCCATATCAGCTATCCGGAGGTATGAAACAACGTGTTGCAATTGCCAAGGCATTAGCGCTTAAACCGGAAATCATATTAATGGATGAACCGTTTGCGGCACTGGATGCTATGACAAGAAATGAGCTGCAAAGCGAGCTGCTGCGAATTTCAACACAAGAAAAATGCACATTTATATTTATCACACACAATATTCAGGAAGCAATTGTATTAGGAACACGCATCATTGTTTTAGCACAGCACGGAAAAATCATTATAGATGAAGAAAACAAAATTACGCGCCCCGTCACCCCGGCTTCCAAAGGATACGGGGAAATGTGGGAACGTATGCACGAAGCGCTTTATCAATAGCAGAAAATCATAGGGCGGCATAAAAAAACGGCACATTACGAGAGGAACATAACATGAGCTTTTTATCATTCACTACTATGTTATTTCTTATATTTTTAGCAGTCTTCACTGTCATCTATTATATGACTCCGCTGCGGTTTCGTTGGCTTGTCCTGCTTGCTGCCAGCACCGTATTTTACTTATCAGCAGGCATAGAAAAAATGCCTTTTATTTTAATAACATCACTCCTCGTATTCTTATCTGCAAGGCAGATAAATAAAACCTTCGATGCTTTAGAACAGGAGGCAGACGAAAAACAGCTAACAGGCAAAAAGCGAATGGATTTCCTTGCTCCAGTCAAAAAAAAATGCAGAAATTACTATCTAATCCCAACTATTGTTTTAACAGTTGGAATATTATGCTACTGCAAACTTGGAGCAAGTGTACTTCAGATTTTACATAAAAATATATCCGCATGGACCATATCAGATGTAATCATCCCATTAGGCGTATCCTATTACACATTTTCATGTATTGGATACCTGCTTGACATATATTGGAGGAAGCAAAAGCCAATCAACAATTATGGCAAATACTTTCTTTGCGTGTCTTATTTCCCGCAGATTGTACAAGGTCCCATTGCCAAATACAGCAGACTGTCAGATGAGCTATTTAAGGAACATCCGTTCAACTTTACGCAGGTATGTTTTGGTATACAATTGATGCTGTATGGATATTTTAAAAAGCTTGTCATTGCAGACAGACTTGCTTTGTTTACAGACCAAGTGTTTGGAAACATCTCAAAATACGAAGGATTTTTAGTAATTATAGCGCTTGTATTTTCTTCTTTCCAAATATATATGGATTTTTCGGCATGCATGGATATTGTTCAGGGAATGTCACAAATCTTTGGCATTAAGCTCGAAAACAACTTTAATCATCCATTTTTTTCAAAAAACGCAACCGAATTCTGGCGCAGATGGCACATAACGTTAGGGGCATGGTATAAAGACTATATCTATCTTCCCATCGTTACATCGGGATGGCTTGCCAAAATAACGGCAAAAGTTAAAGAAACAAAAGGAAAAGAACTGGCAAAAAAAGTAAATTCGGCTATTCCTCCCGCAGTCGTGTGGCTGCTAACCGGTTTATGGCATGGAACGGGATGGAACTATATTGTTTGGGGTGTATACTGGGGCGCAATTACAATATCCGCCACTATTTTCGCAAAGCAATACAGAAAGATAGCTGACTTATTACATATCAACACAACAACTGCTGCATACCAATACTTCCAAATGATACGAACATTCTTTATCTTCACAATCGGCAGACTGATTACAGTGCCGGGGACATTAAAAAATACAGCGGCAACGATTGCCCAAATTTTCAAATGCTTTAATCCTTGGATTTTTTGGGACGGCTCACTTTACAAAATGGGACTTGATTACAAGGATTTATGCATTGTAATTATAGGTTTACTATTTGTTCGTAAGATTAGTATGCTTCAGGAAAAAGCATCCGTTCGAAACATGATTGCGAATAGAAATCTTGTTCTAAGATGGTTTATTTATTACGCCGCTTTTTTTGCAATTATTATTTTAGGACTATACGGCTCCGGATACGACGCAAGTGACTTTATATATACGAATTTTTAAAGTGAACCCTGTGCCATGCGCGCTTGGCACATAACTCTAATTTATATAATGCGCGCAGAAAAGAGGATCAATCTATGGAAGAAAAAATCTTAAATTTACTGTCAGAAGAATACCCCGATATTGATTTTACAGCGTCCGAACATCTTGTAGATGACGGCATTTTGGACTCCGTCTCCATTACAGGGATTGTTGCAACGCTGACAATGGAATTCGGAATCACCATCCCTTATGAAGAACTCGATGAGGATAATTTCAATTCTATTGCCGGACTGGCACGGATGGTTGAAAAATTACAGGCATAAATCCAAACGTACAGACAGCAGGTTATTGACCTGCTGTCTGTACGTTATCTATATTCTGTTTCTATAAAATACCGTTCTAAATTTTCTTCAAAGCTATTAGTCTTCGAATTATTTCTTTCTGCCTGATACCCCCCGTCCATATATGCGTCAAAACTGACGCTGTCCAATACAAGAGCTCTTTCATCATCATATACTACAATATTAAAGGCTTCGGGATTATATGCGTACTCCTTACGCCCCACTTTTATAGACGCATCGGAGCCAGTCAGCCAACCGGAACCGTATAATTCATATTCCGTGCCGGACATCTCGCTCGTTCCTCCATAACTCAATTGACGGTCTGACGATGCCTCATATTTTACTTCTCCGCCCTCAATAACCGCAATATACGTTTGCTTATTTAAGGCATCCCCAAAGTCTGCCTGCAAACCCAACGTTCTTAATGCATTAATATCTTTTTTATTTAATTTGGCTGCCATATCATCGGCTGCTGAAATCAAAATCATTTTGTCGCGATATTCATCTGCAAGCATATGAATATAAGACACAAAATCCTGCTCCAGTTCCAGTGTTGCGGCTTTCCGCACTTCCTGATAAAGCGACAGATCCTTGTCCCACTGCTCATTATATGCAGCCGTCAAATCATAATGATCCATTAGATACGCTCCTAAATCAGCCGATACCTTCCGCGCCCCGTTTAAGTTCACATGCTGTCCCTCATCAAGCGTATCACGGCTCCAGTCAAACGCTATGTCCGTATCATAAAGTAAATCGTAGTATGCTATACCATATGCTTCGCAAAAAGTCTTCATATAGTGGTACTTTTCCTCAATCCACGCTGATCTGTACGTCTGCGGCATATACACGGTCGGCACCTTGACTGCAAGCAGCTGCACATTGTTTTCATCACATAATGCTTTGATTTTTTCCAACCACTCAATATTCTTTTCAGGAATTTCAAGATTGCATAAAACCTGTGCTTCCTTCTCTAATTCCGTCTTTTCGCCGCTATAAACATATGTTGATTTTTCCATGCTTTGAATCAATATGTCCGCCGTCAAATTCATCTCTTCAACAGATATTTCGGCAGCTTCCACAGCAGAATTGATCTGCCCTCCTTTGCTGTAATCACGGCAGCTTCGCATGGATATTGTAAAATCATCTGCCTTAAGTTCCTTCCATCTCTCGTGGTACTTTACCAGCGGAAATATCAGTTCTCCTTTTGATTCATTGCCGCCGTTTGCACTTCTTTTATATTCTCGCAGAAGCGCTGCCTTATTCGGTCCCATGCGCATCTCATCCAGTATAAACCACCAGTACTGCGCTTCAACACTACTAAAATACAGGCTTGACACATCATAAATAAAGACCTTCGGCTTCTGAGTATTTAACGCTTCTGCAAGTGTATAATATGTTGCCTCTATCGGCTGTATGGATGTCGACAAATTATAGGAAGTTATTCCGTAAGCTTCATAAAGCTCCATAGGCAGAATTCCTTTGCTCGCATGACTTGTCGAGCAAATCAGCACATCAATGCTATTTTCTTTTTCATTATAAAAACCCGCCAGCTTTCCCGCATCATACGCTTTGGTATAGGACACACGTTTTGGCATAAAAATATTTTGAATAATGGCAAAAAGGAATGTTCCGATTATTAAAAATGTGATTGCTTTCAGTATATTTTTAATCTTTAAATGCATTGTTATCTCCTTATGTCTATTGTGGCGTACCGGTTAGCCACTTTGCTATGAAAGAATGCGGTTTCCCACGCATCCCCACGCAACAATTTTGGAGCCAATCTCCAGCCAGGCTTCACGTATGTAACTATTATTTACCGCTTCATATACTCTATCCTCTTCCCATCTGCTCTTCAAATACTGTATTGTATGTTTTAATATCCGCTCACAGATTCCATGTACTATAATGTCGTCTACCGCTTCATTTAATACAATACCATACCTCTCTAAAATAGGATACCAGTAATTCCTATAGCCTTCCAGCTTCCTAAATTTCTTTTCTTCATCTTTTTTGCAGTCTTTTTTCAGATAAAAATACTCCTTACAGATACCTTTTTTATAATCAAAGAAATATACAGAAGATGTCATCGAGCAATCTTCAGACAACAAAAACTTCAAAAATTGAATGCCATCAAAAGCATCAGGAATCTCCTCACAAATATTTTCCAAAAGCTCCACCGGAATCAGATTTTCAATTTCATGCATATTGAGCGCATACACCTCATAATTCACCGGCTCCCGTTTGGATGCTGCTTCCAATATCTTTTTCAAGGTTTCTCCACATTGCGCCTCCAAATATCTCCTGTCACTGTCGGCAATACATAAACAGGTCCTTTGTCCCTCATCAATAATCTTTGCCAGCCTTATACCTGTCGTATCTCCACCGCCAATCTCACTTTGAAAGGATATACGCATATTCTGTATTCCCTTGTTCTGTAAATAAAATTTTCCAATAAATGCGTAAAAATCTATATCATCATTGCTTTCAACCAATAAAATGCTTTTGTCAGAAAAATCAGCCTCATTCCCTTCTTTTACGGACAGCAGCACGCATTCACGCTCACCCTCCATTACCCTTTTATCGCCTGTGTATTCAGACACTACTTTATAATACTTTGACGCTCCGTCTAAAATAAGTTTATATTCGATGCTTCTGTTTTTTAATATCCGAAAATATTCCCTGGCAAAACCTGATAATGCCTCAGCTTTACTCAGCTCAGCAAAAACGCGCCTTGACGCTATCAACATATTTTTGCATTTTCTGCGATGTATCACCAGTTGTTCTAAAAACTCCGCTGCGTCCCCATCCCCTTTTTTTAATGCTTCAACACAGCTTTCATCTATATAGTATAGCAATTCCTTAATCCTCCTCCGGCTCAAAAAAGCCAATAGGCCAGTCTTTCAAATATCCCTCTTTGTCAAATGTGCTTTTCAAAACTTGTGTTCTGTCATCACCAAACTTCTTATCAAAAATCGTAATTTCTATATCATGGTTATTCACTATGCCCTTATCAATTAATGATCCAATGCGGTTGATAATCGTTTCACTGTGCGTTTCTATAATAAACCTGACATCCTTTTCCATTGCCGTCCTTGCTATAATGTCCATCAGCTTCGCCTGAAGCGCAGGATGCAGATGCAATTCCGGCTGCTCAATTGCTATTGTAATCGGGGTATTTACCCCCATTATCCTATCCATATTTCCATTACTGCGCCTGCTGCCCACCTCTGTAATATACCACAGCTGCGTTGCAATTGGCAAAATCTGGCTGTACCCAAATCCTGTATCGGACAGATTAATTGCCTTATCCTGCCCGTCTTTCTTGATTTTAAGCGAAACATGCCCCTCACTCAAAGACTTTTCAACCTCAAATCCAAGATTCTTATGCGTCCATTTCCGAAAACTTTGAAACTGATTGTTTTTAAGGCTGTTTAAAAAAACAGGTAAGTTTTTCCCCCTACAGTCAACTTCATTTACCGCAGCATTCCTAAGCCGGTAATACCGTTCCGCAGTGGCGCGGACAGGTGCAATATAATACACATTCATAAAATAGCTTCTTATATACTGCGCAATTGTCAGATAATATTTGGGCAGGTAATATAAAAATGCCCATTTCTTCAATTCGTCCTGTTGTTCCTGTACACTTTTTAAAATCCGTTCTGCCCTGTCAGCCTCTTTTGATGCAATTGAGTCCTTATGAATCCCACATATCCTTGTTGCATAAAAATATTGAATGATAAAATCCCCTTCATCCTTTATTTTTAATATTTCCAAAAATCTCATTCTTGCTGTGATCTTGACAGGAAACAATGCTAAATCAAAAATACCGTTTTCAAATCCAAAGCCAAAATAATCCATGTCTTCCTTTATTACATCTATAATCTTTTCATTTACCGTCATTGTGGTTATTTCATTTTTTGCCGAGAATTCAATCACAACTGTATAATTATGATACTGTAACATCAATTCCGAAATATAGTCATACGTAGACTCATCATCATGGCTTATGGCAAATTCCACGGTAACAGTGCCCTCATCTCTAATCGTAATAATTCTGTTTATCGTATGTGTCGGAAACATCCCGTTATCTTTAAATTTGCAGTAAAATTTGAATTTAAACCGAATTGTATCTTCATTGCTTCTATTGCTCAGCGCTTCCTTATAGCTTCCAAAATCAACATAATCGTCCTCATCGCCTGCCCATAAAATCGGTCCGTTGATTCTCTTATTAAACGACTGCTTAAACAGCGGAAAAACTCTTAGAAAAGTACTCTTACCCGAACTATTGTTTCCGACAAGCATATTTATCTTTTTTATTTTTATTTCATCTGTATCATATAAGCTTCTTAAATTTTTTATTTGAATATAGTCCACTCTTAGTCCTTCCCTTCCTGATAATACGTGTTTAATAGTCCACTTCTATGTCACCCTCCAGCAATACTTTTATAAAATCATTGTATGCCGACACATAGGTTTTAAATCATCCTTCTATCATGTTTGAAACATCGGGCAAGCCTTTTTGTAAGCTTCAAATGCCTGTTATCCGATGCCCGCAGCTGTTGATATATTGATGTCTCCTTTACTTGGTATTTTGTATTATTATAACACAAAAACTGCTGAACATGAATTGTTTTCTATTCAGCAGCTTTATATTGTTATTCCGTAAGCGTCAAATCGCTCGCCCTCAGTTAAAATGAAGCGCCGCTTAGTTGCGACG
>CAMWNY010000079.1 GCA_947175775.1 uncultured Lachnospiraceae bacterium
CATACACCCACCGCTTCCATGCAAACGTGGCAATCCAGTATACCGGAAGCACCAAAAGCACCGATTTATGAAACAGTGCCGCACAGCCGATAAAAAACACAAACCGGATATAATCTTTCTCCAAAACATACCGCATTGCCCCCAGCGCCACGGAAAGCGCAAAATAGTACCGCACCGTATTAAATGTCTGAAAATAAAGTCCGAGTGCCATAAACAGAAAAAAGCTCTGTGCAAAGTCCGCACTGTCCCTGTAAAACACCCATAGAAAAAGAAACAGCGTAAAAAAGGCAAATAAGGCAAAAACAGCCTCATAACATTCCCATCCAAAAAGTGTATAAATTAACTTCACCAAATAATTAAAACCCGGTTCCGTAACTACATATCCGCCCACATATGCCTCATGCGCCGTAAGCGTATACTGTGCATAATCGTTACCTATATCAAACCGAAGCGCCGATACCAAAAACAGTACGGTAAAAATCCCGCCCAAATACAGACGATTGAGCGCTTTTTGGCGAAGACACGCGTCCTTTTCTACTCCCGCACCGGCAGGTCTCACATGAAGCGCCATAATGCACGTTCCAAAAGCGACTGCCATGTAAAACACAATGGAGACCGCCCTTGCCATACTCAAAGCCCCTCCACGGAACGAATGCCCTTTTTCATCAGCGCCAGTGCATTTTTCTTTGGAATTTCGGCGCACATCACCTTACCGTGTGCCAAAATAAAGCGCACTGCCATCGGATATGCCAATGCACCGTACAAAAAATGATACAACACGCCTCTGTCAAGAAAAAATTTGTCCGTATATCCCTTAAACCATGTTGATTCCCGCTCGCGCTCCGCACCAAGCTCCGTGGGCACTGCATACACCTTCAGTCCATATTGGATACATTCCTTTAAGAACAGACTGTCCTCACCGTTACTGTACTTCGCGCCGCCTCCAAACAGCAAGGAAAACGTTACATTTGATGCATGAAGTTTTTCCCTGCGCACTGCAAACGAATACGTCGGATAACGCCCCGCGTTCCAAACATGCACCCGGTGAAATTTCGTTGTGTGGTATGTCGCACGCGCTTCACCCACCCGCATATTAAAAAGCAGAAAATCCGCCTCAGGGTGCTCCTCAAACGCATCTAAAACCTTCTTTTCATATCCCTCGTCATACACAATATCCTCGTCCGCAAAGAGCACAATATCCCCCTGCGCCCGCAGCAGCGCATTGTTGCGGCTTAGTCCCACACCGCGCTCCACAAGCTCAAAGCACTGTATCCTCTTATTTTTGTATCTGTATTCATGATAATCAAAATACTCTGTTTGATTTACAATAATTGCATCGCTCTCCAAATTCATCCGCTCTGCCAACGTCGCCGTATCCTCATCGACAGACGACACCAATACCTGCAGCTTCACGCTCTCACGCCCTTTCTCTTCCATAATACATGTCACTCCAACGCTTATCACACTCCGTAAGAACTGCCCCCGCTATTGTTCCGCCATGTGTCACCGCATTATTAATTTCATCTGTTATTTTTTCTCTGTATATGATTCCAAATGGTACAACCACTAATAATACCGCATTCTCTTTTGTACTGTACTGTTCGCAGGGCAGCAACGCACTACAATTTATGCCTGTATCAAGCGCTGCAAGCCGTTTCACGAAAAGCGCGGCATCCTGTCCGTCTGAAGCGTCCAGCAGATAAATTTTATCGTGCTCTTTTAACAGCTCCTGAACCCCCTCTGCCAGCCTGCGCTCCTGTCTACCCGACTGTTTATTGCCGCCTTTGTACAGCATTCCCACCACCGTCAGCCCAAGGAATTTCATAACATCCGTTTTTGTATAAAAACGGTCTCCCACGAAAAAGGCAAGCAGCACAAAAAAGACGCCTGTTCCTGCAAAAATCACTGCACCAAGCAGCGCAGTCCTTTTGGCAAACCATTTTGGCTGTTCCCGTACAATACCATTATCCTCTATCTTATCAATTGCGTCAAATTCATCCTTACTATCGGCAAACACCGTTATCGCGTGCTCAAAGGCAGCGCTTACCTTAGCCACGTCGCCCTCGTCCCGTCCTTTTACGGTTATCGTAAGATAACGCACGTCCGAAAGAATATCCGCGGTTATCATCTGCTTCACCGCAGCCCTGTCATATGATGCGCCCAACTGCTCCATCATGCGTCCAAGTATCAACTCCGTGGCAATCACGTCGTTCCATGTAAAATCATTGTAATAATCTCTTGCCTCCAGCCTGCCGTCCGCAAAGTCAACATAATATTCCGTTTCCGCAACAAACATTGCCGTGCCTGACTGATACCAAGCCAAAACCAAATGAAGACCGCTGCCCAATACGGCACCGGTCACTGCCAGCAGCAAAAAGCGCGGCAGATTTCTTATAAACGTCACAAATAACGCCTTACTGTCTATTCCCTGTCGTATAATCATTTTCTTCATCCCTAATCTGATTCGCAATACCCCGCATGGCAGTTGTTTGATTTGTATCCACTCCCTCTGTGCTGTCAGACTGGAACAACACCTTAAGTGTTAAAAGCATCAGCTTCAAATCAAGCCATACGCTGTAATTTTCAATATAAAACAAATCAAGCTTCAACTTATCATACGGCGTCGTATTATACTTCCCGTATACTTGCGCATATCCCGCAAGTCCAGACTTCACCTTTGTCCGAAATGTAAATTCCGGCATATCTTCCTGATACTGCCTGATAATCTCCGGCCGTTCCGGTCTTGGTCCGATAAACGACATATCCCCTGCTAAAATATTAAATAGCTGCGGCAGCTCATCAATCCGCGTCTTTCTGATAAAACGCCCAACCGGCGTAATACGGCTGTCATTCTTTGAAGCAAGCCTTGCCACACCATCCTTCTCCGCGTCAATCCGCATACTACGGAATTTCAAAATTTTAAACTCACGCATATCACGTGTACACCGCACTTGTTTATACAGCACTGGTCCGCCGTCATAAAGCTTTATCGCAATTGACGTAACAATCATAAAAGGTGATGTAAAAATCACAAGAATAAATGCACATACCAAATCAATGATACGCTTCACCAAGCGCTGTTCCACTGTCATGGCATAGTCTCTGACAAGAAGAATCGGCGTATCAAACAAATGAATCTGATCAGCGCCCTGAACCATAATATCAGGAATTTTAGGCATAATATAAACCCTTACGCCTTTGCTGTAACAGAATTTCAAAAGCTTATTGCGAAGCGCCGTATTCATGTCCCACAGTACAACACCATCATAACCGCTTACAATATCCTTTTCAATCGATTTCTGTCCTTCGTTCTCATATATACATTTTGTAATATTATATTTGTCCTTGCGCGTCTCAAACTTGCTCAAAATATCATCGATAGGTCGTTCCCCACTTATAAATAACAGTTGTTTCGGTGGAAAAAACTGCTGATAAAGCCTATGGCTGACAAAGGTCCATACCCCCGCGACGGCAATCTCACCAAGCATCATCAAAATTAACGGATACGGCGTGACAAGTTTCAGTGATAACAGCGATATTTGAAAATAAGATACAACATTCGTAAAGAATAGCGAAATGACCTGCGAAAAAAATACATCCATCGGTTTTAAATAACCAATCCTTAATCCTCCATATGTAGCCGTAAAAAACAAAAGCAGCAAAAAATAGACTGCTGCCAAAAGCCAGAAGCCCTTTCTGTGAAAGCTTCTCCACATACTGCTCTGCATAATGTCATTATAAACCCGATGCCATACATAAATATACAGTACTGTCTGAAATGCAAGTCCAATTAAAGACATCTGCAAAATAATTGTGCGTTTTGCCGCCTCAACCCGTTTCACTTCCATCCTCCATTTATGTCCGTCTTAATACCGCCCGAACTGCCCAAAATAACATACAGTAAAAGCTTTTTAAAATCGAAAGCCGCTCCTGTTTTCGATATAAATTCCAAATTCTCTGAATTGATACAAGTTTATTTGAAGAAAGTGTTCCCGTACTCCTCCTGTACCGGACAAGACACTCATCCAGCCCATAACCCTTTCCGTATTTCTTTAAAATATTCCACCATGTTGCCGTATCCTCACTCGCAATGCATGGCATCATGATGTCACAGTCCGCAATAAGCTCCCTGTCAATCATTACCGTAGAGGTAAAAATGGTTGTATTTTTCAATGCCTCCCAATATGTGATTTCAGCCGGCACATGCACAATCTTGCCAAGCCCTCTGCCATATTCGTCAGCAAACTCATAACCTGTAAATACAAATCCTTTACCGCCTGCAATAAATGCAAGCTCCTGTGCAAGTTTATTACTCTCCCAAATATCATCCGCATCCAAAAAACACAAATATCTTCCCCGTGCACACGAAACTCCCTTATTCCTGCATTGGGCAGCTCCACCATTCGCCCCTAGTGTAACCAACCTGATTCTACTGTCTGACTGCATTGCATCTCTTATTACATTACAACTGTTATCTTTCGAGCAGTCATCCACCAAAATCAATTCCCACTGCTCATACGTCTGTTCCTTCACATACTGTATTGTCTCCATAATAAAACGCTCTGCATTATATACAGGAATCACAATACTCACTAGCTTATCTTCCTCAAAACGCATGATTAAAACTCATCCTTAACAAGATATTTTGGCCGGTCTTTGACTTCCATATACATCTTACTCATATATTGCCCCATAATACCGATGCACAATAGCTGTACTCCTCCAATCAATAAAATAATACACACCATGGAAGGCCATCCTGCCACCGGATCCCCATAAATCATTGCCCTGATAAAAATAAATGCCATAAACACAAACGCCATCACGCAAAACATAATGCCGAAAAACGATGCAATCGAAAGCGGCGCCGTAGAAAACGCCATAATACCGTCAAGCGAATACAGAAACAGTTTCCAAAAAGACCACTTTGTCTCTCCTGCCGCTCTCTGCACATTTTCATACTCAATCCATTTTGTATCATAACCGACCCATCCAAAAATCCCTTTCGAAAAGCGGTTATATTCTTTCATAGATAAAATAGCATCTGTTACCTGGCGTGTCATAAGCCGGTAATCCCTTGCGCCATCCACAATCTCCGTCTTTGAAATTTTGCGCATCAGCCCATAAAAACACCGCGCAAAGAAGGAACGAATCGGCGGCTCACCCTTCCTATCCACACGTCTTGTCGCAACCGAATCATACCCATTCTCAATATATCCATACATTTCGGGGAGAATCGAAGGCGGATCTTGTAAGTCAGCATCCATAAGGACCGTAAAATCACCCTTTGCCTTCTCCAAGCCTGCTATAATTGCAGACTCTTTCCCGAAATTTCTTGAAAATGACACTAAGTGAATCCGTTCATCCATCTCACGCAATGTTTTTACTGCCTGCACTGTACCGTCCTTTGAACCGTCATTCACAAATATAAACTCAAACTCCACACCCTTTTGATGGAAAAAAGCTTCCTGCTTGACCATCTCCTTATAAAACAGCGGAATGCTCTCCTCCTCATTATAGCATGGAATAATAATACTCAAAATCTTAGAATACTCTTTCAAACAAATATCCTCCTATCAAAAGACATTATCCGTCAATGTCTTAATTACCTCAGAGTTTGTTGGTCTGACATTCCTGTCAACAAACAAGTCTCCAAATATTAGCACAAGCGTATCACCGTTGCCTTTCATCCATGCCGTTTCAATCGCACATCTGATGGCTCGTTCTACTTGTTTGTCTGTTGTTTCAAAGCGTTTTGCAACCTCCGGATAAAGATGCTTTGTAACCGATTTTAGCATTTCAGGTTCTTTACGGGAAATCCACACTGCTTCCCGCAAATACCGATATCCCCTCTGTCTTGGTTGAAATCCTGCACAAAGCAACAAATATGTAGTCCTTTTTAGTGCTCTCAATCTCGGGCCATCTTCCATTCCCGCCAACCTCACCTTTCCGAAACGCTCGGTTACTACAATCTGGCTGCCTGAACATTCTCCTTAAACCAATCATAAGCAAGCTGTACGCCTTCCTCCAGCTCAACCTTATGTGTCCAACCTAAATTATGAAGTTTTGTAACGTCTGTAAGCTTTCTTGGGGTACCATCAGGCATTTCACTGTTCCAAACAATCTCACCATCATATCCCACCACGCGTTTCACCGTATCTGCAAGCTCCCTAATCGTAATTTCCTTTCCCGTACCAATATTGACATGCTGTTCACCATTGTAATTTTCCAACAGAAAGATACACGCGTCCGCCATATCATCCACATACAGAAACTCCCGAAGCGGTGTTCCGGTTCCCCAAAGCTCCACGCTCTTATTCCCGTTAACCTTCGCATCATGAAATTTCCGAATCATTGCAGGCATCACATGTGATTCCTGTAAGTCATAATTATCATATGGTCCATAAAGATTTGTCGGCATACAGCTGATGAAATCATCGCCATACTGCCTCTTATAAAATTTACACATTTCAAGCCCCGCAATTTTTGCAATGGCGTATGCTTCGTTTGTTTCCTCAAGCGGTCCCGTAAGCAATGCATCCTCCGGTATCGGCTGCGGCGCCATTTTAGGATAAATACAGGTACTTCCCAAAAACAAAAGTTTTTTCACCTGATAATCATGGCAGCACTGGATTACATTGCATTGTATCTGCATATTTTCATAGGCAAATACTGCGGGTGTTGTGTTATTCGCATTGATTCCTCCCACCTTCGCAGCAGCAAGGACAACCACATCCGGTCTCTCATTCTCAAAAAATTCCTTTACCTGCTGCTGATTTGTGAGGTCTAATTCCTTATGCGTTCTTCCTATAATATTCGTATAACCCTTTGATTGCAAACTTCTTACAATGGCAGAACCTACAAGCCCTCTATGACCTGCCACATAAATCTTATCTGACTTATTCATTGCTCCCTCCACTTTGTCTTGAATTCCGATACGCCTCACAGGACATTCCTGCAATCTCCTTCAAATCAAAATCCATCATCATTGCGACAAGCCCCTTGAAATCAATTCTTCGCCTCCATCCAAGCTCTTTTTCTGCCTTTGCCGGATTTCCCCATAAGAATTCTACCTCAGCGGGACGGTAAAACTCCGGATTCACATCTACCAAAAGCGTTCCTGTCTCATTATCATAGCCTTTCTCATTCACACCTTCGCCTTCCCAGCGAATCTGAATTCCAAGCTCCGCAAAAGCCGCTTCAACGAATTCCCTGACAGTATGCGTCTCATTCGTGGCAAGCACATAATCTCCAGGCGCCTTCTGTTGAAGCATCAGCCACATTCCCTCCACATAATCGCCGGCATATCCCCAATCTCTCTTGGCATTCATATTCCCAAGAGAAAGCTTGTCCTGTTTTCCTGCAATAATACTTGCGATAGCAAGTGTTATTTTCCTTGTCACAAAATTCTCACCGCGTCTAGGCGACTCGTGATTAAACAAAATACCATTGCAGGCAAACATATTATACGACTCCCTATAATTTACGGTAATCCAATATGAATAGAGTTTTGCCACACCATACGGGCTCTTTGGATAAAAGGGCGTCGCCTCACTCTGCGGTGCAGTTTCAGGGAGTCCGCCAAACAATTCCGAAGTTGATGCCTGATAATAGCGGCAGTTTCCACCATTTACACGGATAGCCTCCAACAGCTTCAACGTGCTCACACCCGTAGCGTCCGCCGTATACTCCGGCACTTCAAAAGACACACCGACATGGGACTGCGCCGCAAGATTATAAACCTCTGTCGGTCTTATTTCCGCCACAACCCTCATTAAATTAGAAGAATCTGTCGTATCCGCAAAATGCAGGAAAAACTTAACCTTATAATAATCCGAATTAATTAAATGATCGATTCTCATTGTATTCGAAATACTATGGCGGCGTATCAATCCGTGAACCTCGTATCCTTTTTCAAGTAAAAATTCCGCAAGGTATGAACCATCCTGACCTGTTATTCCGGTTATTAAAGCAATATTATTCATTTTGATAATTGAACTCCTTTCCAAAAACCTGATTTAAAAGCTACAGGATACGACTCCTTCTAGCTATTTTTATTCCACTTTCTTTACCAACATCTTACATGTTCTGAATATATTCTGCAATGGCTTTTTCCCAATCTGCAAACATATGATTTGTTGTAAGCTTCAACATATAATTTTCCAACACAGAATAATATGGTCTCGGTGCAACAATCCCCGTCGTATTCTTCTCATACTCCTCGCTTGTCACCGTGATAACCTCTGTCTGCTTCCCTGCAAGCCGATAAATCTCACGTGTAAAATCCGCCCAATTCGTAATCCCCTCACAGGTACCATGAAACAATCCGAAATTGTCTGTCGGCAAAAGAGATGCAATCGCTTTTGCAAGCTCACTGGCGCTTGTGGGCGAACCAAACTGGTCTCCGACTACCGTTACCTGCTTATGTGTCTCAGATAGTCCAAGCATTGTCTTTACAAAATTTTTCCCGTCACCATACAGCCACGCCGTACGCACAATAAAATAATCCTTTGCAAATTCCTTAACAAAGTTCTCACCTGCAAGTTTTGTCTTTCCATAGACAGATTCGGGGTTCGTTTTGTCAAATTCTGTATATGGAACAGAGGCATGTCCATCAAATACATAATCCGTCGAAACATGCATCAGCTTTGCGCCTGCCCGCGTTGCAGCAATGCTTAAATTTCTTGGACCGATTGCATTAATACGATAGGCATTGTCTACATCCGTCTCACAGCCGTTTACATTTGTATACGCCGCACAATTTATAACCGCATGCGGTTTTATGGCATCCACATATTTTAAAACAGCATCAACATCCGTGATGTCCAAGTCATTTATATCCGTATTGATACACTCATATTCACTGCTGCCTTCATATATCTTGTTTATTGCCCTGCCAAGCTGACCGTTTGCACCTGTCACAATCAATTTTTTCATCAATGACCCTCCTAATCCTACTTTCTCTATTTTTCGTCTTTTTATACAGAATATGCTAACAGATACCTTAATTAAGTTAAAAATTTCCAAAAAGATTCAACGTCAAAATAGCCCGAACCGTTTCATTCGGGCTATTATTTATTCACCAAGTCCGTCTTCAATCACCTTAACGACTGCTGCTAAGGCTTGTTCCTCATCCTCACCTTCGCAAAAAACTTCAATTTCATCGCCATTCTTTACACATGCTCCAAGAACTCCAAGTACACTTTTTGCATTTGCTGTGCTCTCACGGAATTTAAAGGTTACCATCGCTTTAAACTGCATCGCTTCTTTGCAAAGAATTCCTGCCGGACGCAGATGTAGGCCTGTTGGATTGTTAATGACCACCTTACGACTTACCATAAAATCCCTCCTATCATTTGCCATTCACAAGTTATCCGCTTATCAGAACATCACGTTTTGAATCAGCTCTGCCAAATCCTTTGCTTCCTTTTCAATCATCACCTGATCCTTTCCCTCTATCATTACACGGATAAGCGGCTCTGTTCCAGAAGGTCTGATCAGAAC
>CAMWNY010000080.1 GCA_947175775.1 uncultured Lachnospiraceae bacterium
GTTATACCGCCGCGCATATGAATTTTCGACCCGGATAATCTGAAGATGATGCGCCCTGCAAATCTCGTTTTTCTGCCGGTCTCTGCGTTTTACAGCCTCATCCTGAAAGTGCTCCTTCCCGTCAAGCTCAATCGCAAGCATTGGAATTTCGTCCTTCTGCTGCTTTTCATATACGACAAAGTCAAAACGTCCCATATAAAACAGGCTGTCATTGCTGACATTCTCCTCAAAGACCTGCGAAATCGGAACTTCTTTGTGAATGACGTATCTGTTTCGGGACATCCAAATATTTTCCAAAGCATGGCTCAAGTTTGCCAAAAAAGCCTCCTCTGTTGCAGTGCTGAACGGCTTCACTCCAAGCGCCCTTGAATTTGCCTGTTTCTGTGTCACTTTGGTTTCCCCGTTCTTACGAACATAATCAATCAGCTCATATAAATCGTCATCTCCACTCTCATGAAGCCGGTTTACATTTTTCATGTCAGACAGCACGACCAGCTGATCTTTTGCACGCGAAGTTGCAACATTAATCAGCTCCTTGTTATTTTTCAGCCATGCGTACGTTCCTGCCTGTGTCTGCTCGGTAATTGCCGTCGAAAACAAAACAATATCCTTTTCATCCCCCTGAAAAGCATGCACTGTTCCGCATGAAATATTCTCCAAATGCTCCTGTTTAATCGCGTCCTCAATCAGTTTCCGCTGATTGACAAACGGCGTAATTACTCCGATGCTCTTTTCCTTATTCAGCTTCGCAAAGTAAATCATTGCCCGGACCTCTTCCGGCGCCGTATTTTTTACATTAGACGCTCCATTTTGCACATCAATATACACAAGAGGTTCTTTTTCCATATCGCTCGAACATATATTCGATTTTGAATTATAATACTTCCGGTTATTAAACTCAATAATCTTTTTATGACACCGGTAATGATTATGCAGAAGAATTTCATCACTGACGGAATCACATGCCAAGTATGTCTTGTAAATAGAATTTTTCCGGTAATCATACTCGTCCGTTATCTGATACTTTTTGCGAAGGTACAAATTATCTACTTCTCCCAGTAAAATAACCGGGTTCAGCTGCTGCGGGTCGCCGACAAGCATAACAGTTTCCCCTCTGATAATCGGTACAAGAGAAACTGCCGTATTGCATTGGCTTGCCTCGTCCAAAATCACCATATGAAATAACGGTTTCGGCTCTCCTATCCGGTGTGCGGATATGCACGTCGTAATCATAATCGGAAACACCTTCTGCATTTTTTTCACATTTTCTGCACTTCTAAAATACCTGCGAAAAGCCTCTGTCTGTTTCTCTCCTTCCTCCATATCAAGAATGCTCATAAAATCCTCATATTTCTTCTGCCCAAGCTGTTTGATATAATGTACGGAGGTATAATATAAATACTGATAAAATTCCTCCTCGTTTTGGTCTAACAGGTTTAACGCGTCCTGCTCCGTAACGGTTCCAATCTTTTCCATCTCCCGTTTCACCTGTTCTAACTGGCGTCCTTGCAGGTCAGCCTGAAAAGGAATCATTGCACCTTCGTTTCCCTTTTTATTCTGATACTCCAGCAGCCTTTGCAGCGTTTCGCCTCTCTCCGTCAGCTCCAGCCTGTCTTCATAGCGTTTCAACATATCGGACAGTGCCTTTGCCCGTTGAATCCGGTCATCCTTGCGCTTGTCCAAAGTAGTATTATAAACAGGTATTCCCTGCGTTTTCTCATATAAATTTTTGATATAAACAATTGCTTCCCTTATTTTTGTATCATTCCCCAAACGCAGCGCCGGAAACGGGATTTTGTTTCCGTGGTACTCCAAATTAGACAGTTTATGGAATACCGTATCAATCGGTATATTATTATAGGAAGAAAACAGCACCGTTCTGTTATTAAAAAACGCGGTTACAATCGTGTTGATAATCGTATTTGTTTTCCCCGTTCCGGGCGGTCCCTGAATATACGCTACCGGATATTTCATCGCATTGTGAATTGCCAAAAGCTGATCCAAGTTAATATTTTTATTAATCAGTGCAATCGGATACGTTTTGCTCCTGCGGGGACGTTCCAGTAAATCACCGAAAAAC
Organism: uncultured Lachnospiraceae bacterium; assembly: GCA_947175775.1. Taxonomy (GTDB): domain Bacteria; phylum Bacillota; class Clostridia; order Lachnospirales; family Lachnospiraceae; genus COE1. Next base: position 2,081 of record CAMWNY010000080.1, read on the forward strand.
GCCTTCATCGGAAACGTAACCTCTCCCTTATGGTACATCTCAATAATTGCCTTATACTCATCATGTAAATCCAACGCAATTTCCGCTCCGATTCCTATGATATACGGCATATCATCCACACCCATAATCTGTCTGTTCCGCGCTGTTATAATATTTTTAATTTTTTCCTGATTGTTCTCGAAATCATTCAGCAGCTCATATTCTTCCGCATCCAAATAATACCGTATGCTTTCCTTCTTCCCTTCTACTTTAAATTCCGTACACAGTGTTATCTCCTCGTCCGGCCGCAGCACATGGCGTTTTACGTCTAAATTTAATTTCCGGTATGCAAGCGCATATAATCCTCTGTTTGTGTGAATGCTCAAAACATTGATTGCAAGCCGTTGTATCGTCAGCCTTCCGTTATTTGGCTTTGTCTTTTCCATTTTATATTCAAAATGCTTTACAATCTCACGGAACTGTTCCTGGCTTAACTGGTAGCTCTCCCCTTGAAAGCTGTCACGGTCAATATACCGGATCAGTTCAAAATTGTCATAATATGGCACAGTATCCATGCGGTTACACGTTTCCAAATAATTTAATATCTTCAAATTCGGAATATGGTCAAATAAGGTTTTATATTTGTGGGGATTGAGTGAAATATCTTCGACCAGCTTCTGATTGATTGGGCAGTAAGAACCTTCTATGACTTGGGAAGATCGTATGGAATCAATGAAAATACAGTCAAAATGACACACGGAGTACTGTCCCAAATGCAGTCCCTCTACTGATAGAGAACGTTTTCTGACATTAATGTCACAAATTCCAATCCAATATTTTGTGATTTGCTCCTCTTTGTTTTTATACTCTATCTTAAGCCATTTGCCCTCATGTATAGCCTGAAAAATATCACGCGCCACGGTATTCATCCATGATTTCCTCCTGTGCACCTGTATATCCCGAACAAATATTTTGGGTACTATGCTTTTATGGTATCATAGATGTATTGGTTTTTCAATGATATACCGTGAAAGTCATTTTATACAATTCATAACCAGTGTTACAATTCACACCCGCCAGTTTTTATCGTCATACAAGCGATTGAGGTGTGAATTATAACAGATTTTGCACACAAAATGCTAAAAAGCGAGCATTTTGGCGCATGATTCCCACTACTTTGGCGGACGTCTGAACAGTAACCTCCGTTCCAGTAACAGATAAAAATCCATGCAAAATTTGCTAATGCTTCCATTAAATGAATCATCATCTTCCTTCCCAAACAATGCTGATTCGTCCTCAAATTTCATACTCGCTATGACATACGGTTATCATTAACGGCATATCCCTGTAAAATGTACTGTTTTAAAACGGAATTTGCCCATCTGCGAAATGTCAAAATTCGCACTTGTTTACATAATTGTTATGTGTTATACTGCTCCTTGCCTGCACGCCAAAAATATTTGTGCATTCGTTTATCAGCCCTTACTTTATCTTTCACAATCAAATCTTAACATCTAAAAATTCACAAATGAAAGGAAAATTCAATGAACAACTCTCAAAAATTTTCATTCAAAAACGCCACCGATAAAATCGACTACACCTTTATGAACGACTACATGTTCCGCGCTGTTTTGCAGGAAAACGAACGCGTCCTAAAAGAACTGACCTGTTCCCTGCTCCACCTTAATCCCGATAACGTGGAAACCGTTACAATTCTAAATCCAATCGAGCTTGGCGAGGCATACGATGACAAAGCCTTTGTCCTTGACATCAAAGTCCTTCTGAACAACGCCGCCATCATCAATCTCGAAATGCAAGTCGTAAAGCAGGACTTTTGGACAAACCGCTCTCTATCATATCTTTGTAGTGCTTTCCAAAATCTCAAACGTGGCGAAGACTATTCCCAAGTTAAGCCCTCCTGCCATGTCGGCATCCTTGACTTTACCCCATTTCCCGACTACCCTGAATTTTACGCGTCAAACAAAATGATGAATATCAAAAAACACTATATTTATAATGACAATTTCACATTAAATGTGTTAGACTTAACTCAGATACATCTTGCAACTGACGAGGATAAAGAATACAAAATTGATTACTGGGCAAAACTTTTTAAAACTAAGACATGGGAGGATTTAAAAATGTTAACACAAAACAACACCGTTTTTGAAGAAGCTTCTGAAACGCTTTATAAATTAAATCAGGATGATAAAGTCCGCTACCTGTGTGAAATGCGTGAAGAAGGGCAGCGGATTTTACAGACCTACCAAAGCCTTATCAGGCAAAGGGATGAGAAACTGGCGCAGAAAGATACCGCACTTGCCGAAAAAGACGCTGTCATTGCAGATAAAAATGCTATTATTGCCACTAAAGATGCTGCTATCGCTGATAAAGACGCCACTATCGCCGCCCTCCAGGCACAACTTGCAGCATTCCAAAAATAATCCTCCTTGTGCTCTGAACCTTCGCCAGTTTCACGAGCTAATTTTGTTGAATATTAAGACCAATTACTGATATACAATTCCCCGGTATCCCTTTGTACATAAAACCCCGCCAGTTTTCCCTCATTGAATGTCAGTTTTTGCAAATAATACCCCTGTTCCAAAAGCGCTTTATTTTCTATCAGATAAGTGCCTTTCAGATTGCCCGCATAATCGTAAAATGACACGCTGTCCGCCTTACACTGCGGCAGCTGTCCTGCCGGTACGTTCTCTGTATCCCGCACCGCATTTTGGGGCTCTGCTGCATTACTGCTAAAATAACCATCGTCCGTAAACAGGTACTCCCCTTCGATTAACCGAGTATCCAATCGCTGTGTTTCCCCGTTGTCCTTAATCGCAACGATTTCATAATCACCAAAACTATCCGACTCTCCCAGCACAATGAGACCGTATTGATTAAAATCCAGTACATACGAATACTCCCACTTCGTGGTTTCCCATAGCTTCTTTCCGCTCCATTCCCCGTTCCCGTCCGTTTGCGAAATCCAGTATTCCTTGTGTTTTCCTTCCCTATCATAAAGTTCATACGCCATCGTACCGTCATTGCGCGTCCGCACGTCCCCAAGAAAATAATCTTTATTTTCTCCGATTACGGGCTGATAGACATCTGTAATGCTGCCGTCCGAAAGACTTAATTTTTTCAGCGTGCGCTCTTTGCCAAATATGTCCTGGCGCGCCCATTCGCTGTAGTAAATACAACCGTCACAAACATACCAAAACGGTCCAATCTGCATGTCACTTGCCACGCTGTAATAACAATTGTTTTCCTGTGTATCCATATCGTATATGAAAAATGACGTGCTGTCTTTGGATACGGTTATGACTAAATTTTGATACTGTCTGCACTGCATTCCCGAATGCTCGTCCACATGAAAAATGGTGTTCAGCGTCGAATCCTGTTTGGCGTATGTTTCCCCTTCTTTTTTATAAATGTCCGTACCCAGTATCAGGGTGTCGTCATGACAAATATAGTTGTTCATACCATAATCCAAACCTGAAATATTGCGATAACTTAGCTCTGGTATTTCTTCCGGTTCCGCGGTGTAATTATATAGGTTTTCATCAATAGACTGCTGCGTATTTTCCGCATATTCTGCCGTCGTTTCCTCAGTATTGGAAAGTGCTTCTCCTTTGCCGCACCCTGATAAAACGACGCATATTGCAAGAGCAGAACAAAATAAAATTGTGTTTTTATGCATAAAATCCCTCCTTCTACATAATCGGTTTTGCAGAATCCCAAAAACCTGTGGGGCTTCTGAATCAGGTTCCTCCTGTATCTTATTTTTCAACGCATTGTATCATCATCCTACGCCGATTCAATATTATAAGATAGTCTCCATGCCAATTTTTTGGATTTTTAGACCAATCTTTTCATAAAATTTTACCGCATTTACATTATCTGCCCAAACATTCAACGTCACATTATAATATCCTTGCGCTCTTGCATACTCGACAACATACTCATAAAGCGCCTTTCCGACATGCATTCCGCGCGCCGTCTCGTCAACGCACAAATCATCTATATAAAGTGTCTTAATATCCGTCATATTATTGTTGTTCACATACTGCTGATGCACACAAAACGCATACCCCACAACGCCCCCGTCTTTCTCCGCAACAAAAACCGGTGTCTTGTCGTTTGCCAATATCTCTTTCAGCTCCTCGTCCGTATATTTCTTCGTACCCGCTTTAAACAAGTCCGGACGCGCATCGCTATGCACCTTTAAAACCTCAAAAAGCAGTTTATCAATTACAGGAATATCTGCTTCCTGCGCACGGCGTATTGTCAGTTCTTCCATTTGTTCCTACTTCCTTTCCTTCTAATTTGTTATATTCTTGGTTATCGTCACAAGCTATGATATTTAGCTTCATTTTACCACGATTCCCTCCATAATTCCATGAAAATTATCCACTGCATTTGAACACCGGAGCTTTCGTGAGAGAAAAACCAGCGACAACCCCATCGCAATCGTCCACCCAATTGGCCACGCGCACCAAATCCCCGTCGCGGAATTTGTCCATCCCGATAACACAAATGCCAAAACCACACGCAAAATAAGGTCCGTAAACGTCGCTGCCATAAACTGCTTCATTGCATTTGTCCCACGCAGCACTCCGTCCGCCGCAAGCTTTGCAGAAACCACAAAATAAAACGGCGACAAAATCCACAAAAACTGCCTGCCCGTTGCAAGCGCCTGCGCCGAACCCTCATTCATAAACAGCAGCAGCAAATACTTCCCCAAAAAGATATAAATCAGACAAAACGGAACACTTAAACACCACACCAGCTTTAGCCCTGCGCGAAACCCTTCCCGAATACGCCCGTACTGGTTTGCCCCTAAATTCTGTGCCGAAAAATTAGAAATTCCGTTTCCAATTGTCGTAAACGACGTAATCACAAGATTATTCAGCTTTACCGCCGCAGAGTACCCCGCGGCGACACTGACTCCAAAGCCGTTAATGCACCCCTGAATCATCATGTTGCCAACCGAAATAAACGACTGCTGCAAAATGCTCGGCACCGCGATAACCGCAATCTTTCCAAGCAGCTTCCCGGAAAACACCGCAATCTTTCCGCTCGTCTTAATCTTCGACAGGCGCACTAAAACCAATACCACCGACAACATACAGCTTACGCCCTGACACAAAAACGTCGCCCACGCTACACCCGCAACTCCCATTGTGAAGCTTTTCACAAATAAAATATCCATCAAAATATTCGCACTTGATGATGCCGCAAGAAACAGAAACGGCGTTTTAGAATCGCCCATTGCAGAAAAAATTCCAGTTGCAATATTATAGAAGAACAAAAACGGAAGTCCCCATATGTAAATCCGCAGATACAACGCCGAATCCGCCATAATCTCTGGCTGCGTCTTCATCAGCCGAAGCAGCATATTGGAGGAAAGTAAACCCATCACCATTAAAGCGCCGCACAATATCCCGCTTGCAATCAGCGTCGTATAAACTGCCGTCTTGATTGCCTTATAATCCTTCGCCCCGAAAAGCTGCGATACAATCACGGAACAGCCGATATTGCACCCAAACCCAAATGCAATAAAAATCAGCGTGATATTATAGCTGTTCCCAACCGCCGCAAGCGCGTTTTCCCCGATAAATTTGCCCGCCACAAACGAATCCGCAATATTATACAGCTGCTGAAACACAATGCTCCCAAACATCGGCAGACAAAATGCCCACAAAATCTTCTGCGGATTTCCCTGTGTCAAATCCTTATTCATATCAATAAAACCTCCTCTACACCCTATTTACATTTCCGACAACCTGTATTATACTACCCAATAACCAATAAGAAAAATAAATATATCATATAGGAGCAATATAAATATTATATGGATATTAACTTTGAATACTACAAAATTTTTTATTACACAGCCAAATACAAAAACATTACAAAAGCCGCCGCCGCATTAGGCAGCAGCCAGCCCAACGTAACGCGCATCATCAAGCTCTTGGAATCCCAGCTAAACTGCCGCCTTTTTATCCGAGAGCCAAGAGGCTTAAGCCTTACCGAAGCAGGCGAAAAACTCTACTCCCACGTCGAAATCGCCTACAGGCATTTTATCAACGCACAGGAAGAAATCAGCGGGCAGACCGATGAGGAACGCGGTACCATCGAGCTTGGCGCCACCGAAACGGCGCTGCACCTTCTCCTGCTTGACGCCATGCGCAATTTTAAAACAAACCACCCAAAAATCCGCATCAAAGTCCATAACTACAGCACTCCGGAATTACTTCAATTTCTAAACGCCGGTAAAATTGATTTTGCAGTAATCACAACGCCTTTTAAAACCGCGAAATCTTATCAATCTGAAACCTTATACCATTTTCGTGAAGTACTTGTCGGAGGAACACAATATCAATTTTTACGCGAAAGAAAACTGGATTTACAAGAACTGCAAAACTATCCCTTAATTGGATTAGGCAGAGGAACCGCAACCTATGACTTATACAAAGACTTTTTCATTGAATATGACACGGACATGGAGCTTGACATGGAAGTCGCAAGCTCCGATTTAATGCTTCCGCTAATCCAAAGCAACCTCGGAATCGGATTCGTCCCCGAAGACTTGGCATTGCCCCTGCTAAAAAAGAAACGCTTAGTCCAAATTCAACTAAACGCGGCAATCCCAATGCGCTCCATTCAAATTGTCTCGGACAAAGACCGCAGAAAAAGTGCAGCAGCGGATATTTTTTGCCATTCTCTGAAGATAAAGAAACCGTCTCATAAATGATTCCCGTTCCTTAAAGCAGGCTCATTATAATCGAGTAGAGGAACGTCCTTCTCCACTACTCGTCGCGCGCCCAGTGCACCGCTTCAGCGGCATACTTCCTCTGCACTGGGCTGCGCATTATAAAAGCCATACACAGGTAAATCCCCATGTATGGCTTTTCACGTTTCCAACAAACTCGAAAAGGATTACAGTCTCTTCAACAGAGCCTCTCTCGCTTCCTCATATCCCGGCTTGCCAAGCAGTGCAAACATATTCTTCTTATAGCTCTCAACGCCCGGCTGGTTAAACGGATTAACACCAAGCAAATATCCGCTCAGACCGCACGCAAACTCGAAGAAATAAAACAGCTCGCCAAGATAAAATTCGCTAACCTCCGGCATATGCACCATAAGGTTGGGAACCTGTCCGTCCGTATGTGCAAGCACCGTACCGTTCATCGCGCTCTTATTTACGAAGTCAACCGTCTTACCCGCAAGGTAATTCAAGCCGTCAAGGTCAACCGGCTCCGTACCGATTGTGATTTCCTCTCTCGCCTTCTCAATATCAAGAACCGTCTCAAACATCACTCTTGCGCCGTCCTGGATAAACTGTCCCATGGAATGCAGGTCAGTCGTAAGGTCAACGCTTGCAGGGAACCCCCC
>CAMWNY010000081.1 GCA_947175775.1 uncultured Lachnospiraceae bacterium
GCTATGAGGAGGATATTTACGGTTCGGGGGCGTTTTTGCGTGACATGGAACGCTGGGAGAACGGCAGCTATTGGGATGCGGATAAGGGCTTAACGGATTTTCGCGCGTTTGTCGCTGCAAGACTTCGGGAAACGGACGATTATTACAGGCGCGTGGAGGCGTTGGTTTCGGGGAAGGATGCAACAACAAATGTTTACATTGTGCGAAGCGCGCAGTATAAGGATTTTTTAAATTCTGATTTTTTGGTGGCGGTGAATGATAAGACGCTTTTGGAGAACAGCGATTACAGGGAATTTCTGTCGTATATCGGAATTGATACGGAACGGTTTACGGATACTGTAAAATATGCAGCGGTGCGCGGTGCGGACAAAAAGGCGGAATATTTTGAGTCGCTTTCCCTGCCGGAAGGTGTCGATACCTGCATTGGAAATGTGCGGATTGAGGAGGATGCCGAGGCTTCGGGGAGCTGCCGGATTTTTGTGGATCATGTGCTTTGGCGCACGTTGGATTTGCGCGGGCAAAATGGCGTGGAACTGGTGTTTGGCAATCATGAAACGCAGGAGGCATTGCGGTTTGACTTTTCCAAGGAATATATTATGTGGTCGAAGCTGTGTGAGGACGGTGAGCCTGCGCGGTGGTGTGCGGAGGTCAAAAATAAAGGCTGTGATGTTTTGATAGAAATCGTCAATCATGATATGATAAAGGATACGCGGTTTTTGGCGCTGCTTGAGGGCTTTGGCGTGGATACGTCACAGGTTTCGGGACATACGGATTTTATTGCTGTTTCAAATACCGGTGGGGGGAATTCAACGATTTTGAATGACAGTCATGTTTCGGGTGCAAGGTTCGACACGGTGGTCGGCGCGTTCAGTATTTTTTATAATGATGAGGGCGGTTACGGCGTTTATATGGACGGGAACGAGTGTATTTTGGTGCAGCCGCAGGAGAATGAATATGCGGATGTAAGGGTTTCGGTTTTTTACCGGGAGCCGTATGAAGTGGTTTGGTGCCCGGAATTTTGTTATGATTAGTTTTGGGAGACTGACGGGCGGAACAGGAATGGAGGATTATGATGGGAAGCACAAACTGCGATACGTGCGCGTACAATGTGTATGACGACGAGGACGAGTGCTATTACTGCGAGGCGGATATGGACGAGGAGTAACAGTTCAGCTCAGGACTTTGCATTTACTGCAAAGTCCGTGAAACGGCGTAATGGTAGAGATGCATCAAGCCACCACGAAGTGGTTTTGCATGGCTTGATGCCTGTAACAGGAAGCCGAAGGCTGAACTGATACAACGAGGACGATATGGCGCGCTTTATGGAGGGGCACTATAAAAGCTGCCCGTATTACAGGAATGGAGACGAATATGCGGTGGTTCGGCATCAAATTTAAGAGACGGAAAACACAACAGGAGGAGTGTGGGAAAATGAATATTATTGTAGGGCTTGGAAATCCTACGAGGGAATATGAGAACACAAGGCACAATATCGGCTTTATGGCAATCGATGCGCTTGCAAAGAAATACAATATCAGTGTTTTGGACTGTAAGCATAAGGCGCTGATTGGCAAGGGTGTCATAGGCGGAAATAAGGTTGTGCTTGTGAAACCCTTAACATATATGAATTTGAGTGGTGAGGCAGTGCGCGCCGTCATAGATTATTATAAGGCGGACGCGGAGAGTGAGCTGATTGTGATTTATGATGATGTGAGCCTTGACGTGGGTCAGCTCCGTATCCGCAAAAAGGGCAGCGCGGGCGGTCATAACGGGATTAAGAACATTATCGCGCATTTGGGGCATGATGTGTTTATGCGCATTAAAATCGGCGTCGGGGAAAAGCCTAAGGGATATGACCTTGCGGATTATGTGCTTGGGCATTTCAGTAAAGACGAGCTTGGCGTGATGAAGGAAAGCCTTGAAAAGGTTGACGGCGCGGTGAACCTGATGATGGCAGGAGAGGTTGACAAGGCGATGAATGATTATAATAAAAAACCAGGCAAGTAGGGAAAAGGGTGAATTTATTATTTGCACCTCTGAAGGAGCTTGGCGAATACGAAGAGATTGTAAAGGGACTGGCGGCAGCAGACGGCAAAGTCAGTATCAGCGGCTGTGTGGATACGCAGAAGCTGCATATGGTTTTCGGTCTTGGCGCGGGGGAAATGTGCACGGATTTCGACGTGCGGCTGATTGTGACATACAGTGATATGAAGGCTCGGGAGTTGTTGGAAGACTGCCGGCTTTATTGTCGTGATTCCTATTTTTATCCGGCAAAGGATTTGATTTTTTATCAGGCGGACATTCACGGCAGACAGCTCTCAAAAGAGCGGCTGGAGGTCCAGCGGCGTATTTTGGAGGGTGCGCCGATTACGATTGTGACGACGTTTGCCGCGTTGATGGCGCATCAGGTACCGCTGTCGGTGCTGCAGGAGAACATTATTGAAATCAGCAAAGACAGTGTGATTGAGGAGAATGCACTTGCGAGGAAGCTTGTGGCGATGGGGTATGAAAAATCGTATCAGGTGGAGGCTGCGGGGCAGTTTTCGATACGCGGCGGTATTGTGGATATTTTTGACTTGACGTCGGATAATCCGGTGCGGATTGAGCTGTGGGGCGATACGGTAGAGTCGATTCGTTCGTTTGACGTGCTCAGCCAACGCTCTATTGAGGAAAATATGACGCATGTGTCAGTTTATCCGGCGACGGAGCTGATTCTTTCCCAAAAAAGTATTGATAAGGGATTTCATGAGATTGAGCGGGACTGCAAGGAGCGGGCGGCATATTTTCGCAAGAATACAAAGCCGGAGGAGGCGCACCGGCTGGAACTGTATATTCAGGATTTGAAGGAGCAGGTGACGCAGTTTCAAAGCTATATCAATTTGGAGAGCTTTCTTGGATATTTTTATGACAATACGATGTCATTTGCGGACTTTTTTGCAGACAGGAAGTGCTGCGTTTACATTGACGAGCCGCTGCGGGTGGAGGAGCATGCGCGGGCGGTAGAGTTGGAGTTTCGTGAGAGCATGTCGAGCAGGGCGATGGGCGGATATATTCTTCCTAAGCAGCAGGACGTGCTTTTTGGCGTGCCGCAGATTATGGCGCGGCTTGAGGGAATGCGCGTTTTGGCGCTTTCCACGATGGAGTTTAAGAACTTTGGGTTGCGGTTCGCAAACCGTTTTTCGGTGAATGCGCGCAATATTTCTTCCTATAATAACAGCTTTCCGGAGCTTGTGAAGGATTTGAAGATTTATAAAAAGAAGGGGTTTCGCGTTTTGCTGCTGTCGACGTCCGCAACGCGCGCCAAAAGACTTGCCAGTGATTTGATGGACGAGGGGCTTGGTGCGTTTTACACGGAGGACTGCGAGCGTGCGCAGCAGCCGGGTGAGATTATCACGTATCACGGTTCGGCGTTGAAAGGATTTGAGTATCCGTATTTAAAGCTTGCGGTGATTTCGGAGACGGATATTTTCGGAAAGCAGCAGAAGAAAAAGAAGCGCAAGAAGAGCTTTAGCGGCGGCGTAAAGATACAGGACTTTTCCGACCTCAAGGTGGGCGACTATGTGGTGCATGAAAATCACGGGTTGGGCATTTACAAGGGGATTGAGAAGGTTGAGGTTGACAAGGTTGTAAAGGATTATATCAAGATTGCGTACCGTGACGGCGGCAACCTTTATATTTTGGCGACGGGGCTTGACGTCATTCAGAAGTATGCTGCGGCGGACGCGGCAAAGAAACCGAAGCTCAACAAGCTTGGCACGCAGGAGTGGGCAAAGACAAAGTCGCGGGTGAAGACTGCGGTCAATGAGATTGCAAGGGACTTGGTGGAACTGTATGCGGTGCGGCAGAAGAAGCAGGGCTTTGTGTTCAGCAAGGATACGGTGTGGCAGCAGGAGTTTGAGGAGATGTTTCCGTTTGAGGAGACGGACGACCAGCTGCTTGCGATTGAGGCGACAAAGAGTGATATGGAAAGTCCGCGCATTATGGACCGCCTGATTTGCGGCGATGTCGGTTACGGGAAGACGGAGATTGCGATTCGTGCGGCGTTTAAGGCGGTGCAGGACGGAAAGCAGGTGGCATATCTTGTTCCGACGACGATTCTTGCGCAGCAGCACTACAATACGTTTTTGCAGCGCATGAAGGATTTTCCGGTGACGGTGGAGATGATGTCGCGGTTTCGGACGGCGGGTGAGATGAAAAAGACCATAGAAGGTCTGAAAAAGGGCGTGGTGGATATTGTCATCGGGACGCACAGGCTGCTGTCGGAGGATGTGAAGTACAAGGAATTAGGACTTTTGATTATTGACGAGGAGCAGCGGTTCGGCGTTCGCCACAAGGAGAAGATTAAGCAGATTAAGGATGATGTGGATGTGCTGACGCTGACGGCGACGCCCATTCCGCGTACGCTGCACATGAGTCTTTTGGGTATCCGCGATATGAGTGTTTTGGAGGAGGCGCCGGGGGAGCGCCAGCCGATTCAGACGTATGTGATGGAGTATAACGAGGAGCTTGTTCGGGAGGCGGTTTTGCGTGAGCTTTCCAGGGGCGGGCAGGTTTACTATGTCTATAACCGTGTGAACAATATTGATGATGTGACGGACCGGATTGCAAAGCTTGTGCCGGAGGCGAATGTGGCATTTGCGCACGGGCAGATGAAGGAGCATGAGCTCGAAAAGATTATGTTTGAGTTTATCAACGGGGAGATTGACGTGCTTGTCTCGACGACGATTATCGAGACAGGGCTTGATATATCCAATGTCAATACGATGATTATTCATGACTCGGACAATATGGGGCTTTCGCAGCTTTATCAGCTTCGCGGAAGGGTAGGCAGGTCGAACCGCACGGCGTACGCGTTTTTGATGTACAAAAAGGATAAGATGCTGAAGGAAGTGGCGGAGAAACGGCTGCAGGCGATTAAGGAGTTTACGGATTTGGGCAGCGGCTTTAAGATTGCGATGCGCGACCTTGAAATCCGTGGTGCGGGAAATCTTTTGGGCGAGCGTCAGCACGGGCATATGGAGGCGGTCGGGTACGACTTGTACTGCAAGATGCTCAATGAGGCGGTGAAGACGCTCAAAGGCGTTAAGACGGCGGACGAGGATTTCAATACGTATGTGGATATGGACGTGGACGCGTTTATTCCGGCTTCGTATATTGTGAACGAGGTGCAGAAGCTTGATATTTATAAGCGGATTGCAAGCCTTGAGAATGAGGCGGAGTGCGATGATATGCGCAAGGAGCTGAAAGACCGGTTTGGAAATGTGCCAAAGTCGGTGGAGAATTTGATAAAAATTTCACTAATCAGGGTGACGGCGCATAAGCGGTATGTGACGGAGATTAAGGGGAAGGTCGGGCAGATTACGTTTTTTATGGAAGCGTATGCGCCGGTTCATGTGGAAAAGCTGCCGGAGTTTATGGGGCGCTATCAGGGGACGATGGAATTTAGCGCGAAGGGGACGCCGAACTTTGTGTTCCGGTATAAGAAGTACGGGCTGGTGGAGAAAGAGGCGGAGCTGATGATGGAGCATACGAACAGGGTGCTTGAGGATATGGCGGTGTTGTATTTGGAGTGATTTTTTGCCAATTCTGCCATAAATGTATACGGAAAGTACTATACGGAAAGAGGTGATACAATGTCCCAAATTAATTTGCGTATAGAAGATGATGTAAAGAAAATAGCAGAACAGGCTTGAAAAATATTACGTCAAACAGGACAGCATTTCTGCTGTCCTGTTCTTTCTTTTCCTGTCTTATTTGATTAATACTACTTTGCCTGATTTCTGACATCTTCAATCTTCAAAGTGCAAAATACCGGTTCACTGTTGTTTGTATAATACCAAACCACACTGTTGTCAATCACAATCGGCTTGCAGTCTGACAATGCACTGTCAAATCCGTAAATTCCTGTTACCGGCTCACCCAATGCATTGAGCAATACACACTTTACCTGTGTTCCTTCTGTCCACATTAGCATAAACTCATCACCGCTTATTTTCACCAACTGCGGTGTCGAAACAGTCGGGTCCGTGGTTTCTTTATAGTTAGTAATCCAATGAACCGTTGTCCCCTCATTTGTATAATTGTCTTTTAATGTGCTTGTTACAAAAATATTCCGTACACCGGAAGAACTGTATGTCGCAGGGTTTTGTTCCACTGAATTTCCGGCAGTCAGATAAGCAGTGTTTGATGCTTCTAACCCGCCTACCGATACTCCCGTATAAGGATTGCCTACTTTTCCCTGAATCGGCAAAACGCTGATACGGTAACATCCGCCGTTTATAACCTTTTCGTCTTCTGCCTTCTTGGCATATTTTGCCAATACAACGGAGCGCGGATAAGCATCGCCGTGATCAACTGCAAGCAAGTCGGAACCGTCCCGCAGTATAAACTGGTTAAAGGAATGACTTACATACGCTGTTTGCGAAATGCCCGTAACCTGTTCTATTAGTTCCATATTTGAAATTCTGACACTAAATGCCATACTTGCCTGATGATTATTTCCGTCATAGCTTTTATACATTTGATGACAGGAACGGATAAACAGCATATCGCCGCATTCCTCCATGCGAAGACTTCCGTTCTTAAACGGATCAATCGTATTTGCCCCGTATATACTTAGTGCACCTTTGCGCTTCCACTTCTTATCATATTTTACGACGCGCATAACCTCAACGTCATTGCTTTCTTCCGGATTCCGTTGTCCGAATACAAGGAAGTAATAATCTTTTCCTTCAAAAAATCCACCGAATTTCGGTAACTCCATGGTAATATATTTGCGGGAAACAAATGTAAAGTCTTCGTTAAAGATTTCCGCATATACCCCTTTGCCGCCAACATATTCCACGCGCATCAGGTTACCGTCTGCCTCTACCAGATAGGAGCTCATAAGTGAACCGTTAAATGATACATAATTCTGCCTGTTCATATTGGTGGAAATGACAGGTGTCATTTTCGAGGCAGGCACGTCAATCTTTGCAGACTTTGTCATTTCACCCGTAAAGTTCCCTTTTCCGGTTATTGTAACCGCAATACTGCTGCCTTTTACAGTAGAATAAACCGGTGCATTATAATCCCTGCCTAACTGCAGCATTCTTTTATTATACAGTAACGTAATGCCTGATGTCATCGAACCCTGTATGGATGCCTTTGATATGTTCTGCGGTTTAATCACAAACGTAACGCTTTTCTTTGCACCTGCATAGTTCCCGATACCTGTTACCGTAACAGCCGCTGCTGTCGTCGCATTCAGGTTACGCCCATAAGCAACCGTATAATCCTTGTTTAATTTGAGCGTTTTATTTCCTGCCTTTACCGATACCGCAGGTTTTTTCAATGTTCCGGTATAAGTCTGATCCGGAATTGCCTTAATTTCCAGCTCTGATTTTGATGCAGGTGTAATCTTAAACGAACCGACTACTTTCCCCTTATAGTTTCCTTTTCCAGTAACAATCACATAGGCATCACCTGCATTGACGTTATTCTGATACTGTACTGTATAGTCTTTATTTTTTTCCAGCGTTATCTGATTGACCTTTACGATTGGTTCAACATCGGTAGTAATCGGCTTTCCCGTATATTCAGCAGTTCTTGTCGTAAATGTAACGTGTTTCGGAGTGATAAGCATCTCCGATTCCTTCAGCTCATATACGGCAACCTTTGCATAAGCAGAACCGGTATAATTACTGGTTTCCGCCGCGATTACCTTTACCTTTGCCGATGCCGTCTTTTTTTGTGTCAGACTGCTGTCATATTCAAGCGTGTAATCCCTTTTTGCCACCAGCCTGGAACCGTCATAAATCCATATTGACGGAGCCGCTTTACTGTTAACGGTCATGCCGTCCGCAACAATTTTCAGTTTGCTTATCGGTTTTTTATTAATCGTAAACTCCTGTGTGACCGATCCTGTATAGTTACCGCCGCCCTGTATGATGACCTGCCCGGTTCCTGCATTGACATTGTTGGTATACTTTACGGAATAATCCACTCCCTCCGTAAGCGTTACCTGTTTTTTCCCATCCTTAACAGTAACTTTTACTACCGGTGTATAAGACATACCGTCATACATCTTTGGCTTTATTTTTGAGATTATGACATTCGCAGCCGCTAAATCAATCTTTTCCTCGGAAGCATTTAACACATCGGAAACACTCTCCGTTGGCACGGTTTCCGTTTCCTGCGTCCATTTTGCATACAGAATTAGATCTGATGTAACTATATCCGTCTCAAAATCCCATGCGTTCGTACACTCAGGGTCTTTATACCAGCCGTCAAACAAGCTGGCTTCTTTAATCGGATTTTCCGGCTGTGCTGCAGTTTTATTTTCCTGAACCGACTGCGCCGCTACAGTTGTTCCGCCGTTTGTTTCAAAAGTTACGGTATACTGCAAAGGAATATCTTCGTCTGTTTCGTCTGTGTCTTCTGAAACGGAAAAGAATTTGACCTGATAGCAGAGATATTCTTCTTCATTTTTTGTAATTTCTACCTGATAAAAATCTCCGTCTGCATACGTTTCCGCATCCGAGAGTTTCGGGCGAAAGATAATGCCGTTATTATCCGCATAAAAATCTCCGTCTGCCGCGTCCGCTGAAAAGTGCCATTGCGCTCCGTCAGACTTGCGTGTAAGATTCACATGAATATCCGCTGTGTTCAATACTTCCCCGGTTGACACGGACCAAAAACTTTCTTTGTCAAAATAAGTAACCGGCATTGTCTGTGCAGGCCACGCGACACCCATTATGGTCTCGTCCCTGTCGGAGCAATCTGCCGCATATACAGCGCTGTAAACGCCCTTACCGTCTTTTACCGCGCCAAATCCGAACTGCTGCGCAGACGGATTTAAAATCTGCCTGCGCAGATTGATTTCAGAAAAATTGTCCGTATCACCACCCACTAAACAGGAAGCATTCAGGATTTCCCAAACCGACGGATTTCCGTTTGTATATGTAAGGTTGGAATGAAGCGCGCCGTCACATGCAATTCCATATAACTCCTCCGATATTCCCTGCGGCTGCACAGGTTCATGGCTCCATTCGCCATTCATACAGTTTACAAATGCAGCTGCCTGGCTTAAACGACTGTACTCGTCACGAAAAGACACATCATACGACACTCCGGCAATAAAACGGATTTGTCTGATATAAGCCTTTGCCGCGTCCAATGCAGTGTTTGACAAAACACCCGTTTCGTAAGGAGAGGCAAAGTCGGGCTCTGCCGCATAGGTGATTCCATCCGTATTTACAGCGGTTTCCTGTTCTAAAAATTCCCTGATTTCGTCAGGCGTATGATATTCTGCCTGAAGTTTCAATTGTTTTGGCTTTTTTTCGGTATCTTCTTCGCTTGTTTCCTAGCTGCTTTCGGTTGCTTCACTGCTGTCAGTTGCTTCACTGCTTTCGGCTTCCTCACTTGCGCCCGTTTCTTCGGGCGTTACCCCCACAG
>CAMWNY010000082.1 GCA_947175775.1 uncultured Lachnospiraceae bacterium
TGTCAGATGTTTTTTAGAGAGAGTACTCTGACTATGCGAAAGCGCATATCAGGACCGCGATGAAATATATTGTGCGTCCGGATTACTCAACATACCATACCTATTTCTTTAATCCGGAAACAGGAGAGCCGCTGCGCGGCGTGACACATCAGGGACACAGGCATGGCTCCGCGTGGACGCGCGGGCAGGCGTGGGGGATTTACGGCTCCGCGATGGCATACCGTTATATCAAGGATAAGGAATATCAGGAGATTTTTGAGAAGGTGACGGAGTATTTCCTTATGCATCTGCCGTCGGACTTGATTCCTTATTGGGACTTTGACTTTGACGACGGCAGCACGGAACCAAGGGATTCTTCGTCTGCGGCGATTGCCGCCTGCGGCATGCTCGAGATGGCAAGACACATGACAGGGGAGAAAGCGCGGTACTATGAGGATATGGCAAAACGGCTGCTGCTTGCGCTGCGCAAAAACTGTGCAGTCACATCAAAGGAACAGTCCAACGGTCTGCTGCTGCACGGTACTTACGCTAGAAAATCCGACGAAAATCCCTGCGCAGACCGCGGTGTGGACGAGTGCAATACATGGGGCGATTACTATTATTTGGAGGGGCTTGTCAGGATACACAGGGACTGGAAGTCATACTGGTAAATGAAGATCGTGTAATTCTCCCATAGACATGGAAAAAGCATATTCCAAACTATGGGAGAATCCTGTGAAGCATCATAATCGCCTGAACCTTGTTTTTGCTTTTTCGGCAAGAAGTATCAAAAATAAAATAATGATTCCTTCCGCAAATAAAAGCAAAGCGTTATTGCTGATTTTATGAAATACGTCAAGCGTCTCAATGGTTCCTAACATACGGATATAATACAGGGACATATAAAATCCGATAATTCCAAAGCTGCTGCTTATAATAGAAAAATGTGCATTCCGGATATGAAGAACAAGCTCCCTGAGCCATATGATAATCTCCACTACCATGACCAGCATCAACTGGTTATGAAGAAACGGACCTAAGTCTTCATAATCAATATAAAACGGGGCACTCAGGTTATTTAACCAGTTATGCGTTGAAAGCTGTAAAATCAGCATAACATACACTGTTAAAAGAATGCTAAGCCCATTGGCAGCGACTGCCTTTATTTTTTTGCCTGTCTGCTTTTGTACATTATCAAAAAACAGAAAATAATTGCACAACAGCATGACGGCAACAAGAATAAAAAACGGTCTCGTCCGATGTAAATCCCTTGTATATTCCAAAAAGTAAATCCCAGTTACCAAAAGGAACAAAAAACATACGGCAGATTTTAAATCCGCAAGCCTGCGTATTTTTTTCAGATAATCCAGACTGTCCGCCTCATGCATAACATGGAAATCCGGTTTTTCCAATCGGCACTTGAAATCCCTGCATTCCGCACATTCCGCAAGATGTTCTTCAATCAGCGTTACCGAGTCCTGCGAAGCAATTCCGTCGATGCAGGAAGGCAGCAGGTCGCGTATCACATTGCATGAAATATTACTCATTTTTCATCAATCCTTTCATTATTTTTTCTTTTCCCCGAAAATAAGTTACTCTTGCCCAGTTTTCGCTCTTTCCCAAAATCTCACCGATTTCCCGGAACGTAAGCTCACTCGACATTTTGATGTAGAGGACCTCCCGCATCTGCTCCGGCAGACCATGAAGCTCTTTTAAAACCTGAATGAGCTCGTACTTTGCAAAAACCTGCGTTTCCGTATCCATACAAAGCGCAACGTCTTCATCCGGATTGTTTGGTTCTTCATGCTTATGCTTTTCCAAATATTGATACCACAAATGTTTCGCAATCTGACAAAGCCATACGGACAGTTTACATGTCCCGTCAAAACGCTCCATTGACTGATAGGCACGAAGGAAGGTTTCCTGTGTCAGATCCTCTGCGATATGTGGATTATGGCAGAGTGACAGCAGAAAATAATAAATTGTCTTGGCATGTTCATCATATATTTTTTCATCCATGCAAATCCTCATGACCTCCTTTCGTGAATATATCGGTTTCAACGCGGTTTCGTTACAAAAAAATAAAAAAAAATTGAAAAACACCTCAGCAGCAAACAAATGTTTAGTCAAGCCATAAAACTAAGCTTTGATTAAAACATCATTTCAGACTGAGGTGTTTTATTACAGGATTACCATTCTTTCGTAAGCTCCATATTCCAATCCACAGAGAAAGGTCCGTTTACCTGTGCCTCCATTTCGCTCACCAGCTCGGCACGTTCGCCCGCACTGCTGTCCGCATCGTCCAGCGATTCCTCTGCCCAGTAAGAATAACCATAGAGGTAACTCTTGTTAAAGTCCTCCCATGAGTCATAAAGCTCCTGTGCTTTTGTGGCTGATTCCAGCATTTTGTCCATTGCCTCCTCAT
Source organism: uncultured Lachnospiraceae bacterium (assembly GCA_947175775.1). GTDB lineage: Bacteria > Bacillota > Clostridia > Lachnospirales > Lachnospiraceae > COE1. The sequence goes on from CAMWNY010000082.1 coordinate 2,405, forward strand.
AGGTGCAGTAGCCGGACGCATAGCCAAATCCCAAAATAGTTCCGACACGGCTCAAATCCCATGCGGCAATAGCGCCGTCTCCATAAGCCTCCCATGCATCATAAGCCGCCAACAGACTGATATAGGTCCCGTCATCAAGGTTCTGCTCTTTGATTGCAGCGTCAAATGCATCGCGCTGCATATCTTCATTTACATCAAATTCCGCGAGGAAATCCAAGGCGTCCTGATTATGCCCTTCCGCCATCAGCCAGTCCGCCATTTCCATCAGGTCGTCCGCATTTTCAACACCCCAGCTTCCTGACAGGCTGCTGCGCGCCTGTGAAGCGATTGCCTCAAGCTGATCTTCTGTAGCGCCAGAGTCCTCCATCGCCTTAAAGGTTTCCATAACACTTGCGCCGTTCACGGAATCCAAAACCGCTGTCATGCCGCTGATAAAGTCCTTTGTTCCCGCCGCCGCAGACGATCCCTCTAAAAGCTCCAGTGCAAGAATTTGTCTCGCTTCCTCAATGTCATCATCATTTCCGACAAGAACCACCATGTAGTAACTGTCTGCCGTTTCCGCGAAATAGCCATATGCTTGTCCGCTGCTGATACCGCTTCTTGCCACGCCTTCCCACGCAAGACAACGCTCGGCGCCTTCAAGGGAAGGAGCGTCCGTATCCTCCCAGCTCACTGTTACACCGGAACCATTTAAGGTCATGTCCGTTATATATTCTGCAAAATCCTCCAGGCTTTCAATATCGCCCGGATTTCCCGGAACACTGGATTTGCCGCTTCTTAGGGAAACGCCGGAAAAACCTGTGCGATCAGAGCCGCCGTCCAATCCCATCATGGCGCCGCCTGCCGGAAGCTGCATGTCCGTCTGTGCAAGCGATTCAAGCAAAATGACTTTATAGGTGCCGTCCGAGGATACATATTCCTGGGAAGCCGGAAGGTTTTCGGGCTCCTGTGTCTGCTCCTGAACGCTTTCCTTTTCTGTAGATGTTTTGGCTGTCGTGTTATCAGGGGTAACTCCCGCCGTTTCTTTGGAAGTTCCGCAGGCTGTGAGCGTGAGCCCGATAGCCGCCGTCAATAACAAAATGTGTCGCTTTTTCATTGATTTCATTCTCCTTTTTTTAAACATTTCATATCATCTGCCAAGCCATATTTCAAACTGTCAGCTGTCGGTTTATAATTATAGCACCTTGTTGCCTGCATTTCCATAACAATTTCAAATCTAAAGTTTAAAATAAAAAAATGATAAGACCAAGCAAAAAATATGAAATATCGAAAGAAGAAACTAGCATTATCAGATATATGTGTGCTATAATTAGAAAAGACAGAAAATTTATGGGTACAGTAAGAATGGAGGTCGATCATGGACTTAAAAATTAATGACGCGGAAAACATCACAATGACACATACAGGACTGCTTTCGGGAAAAAACGGAAAAGTGATACACGTTTGCTTTGAACGAAAAACAAAGAAGGGAAACGACTATGCGGAAATCATACTCCCAAGCAGAAAGGTCGTAAATTCCAAAGGCTTTGACGAAGGAGAGCTTGCCCAGCTAAGCCTCTACCTCAAAGGACAGGAAAAAAGCATTATCAAAAAAGCAAAGCAAATTGATCATGACTTAATCTTTAATCTATAAAAACCGGAGGAGATAAATGTTCCAATCACCTGACAGCACAGCCATGCAGGCGTGCGGATTATGCCCGAGAAACTGCGGCGCGGACAGAAACAACGGTATTAGGGGATACTGTAAGGAAACTGCCTTGGTAAGGGTGGCAAGGGCTTCCCTCCATATGTGGGAGGAGCCTTGTATCAATGGGACAAAAGGTTCCGGCACAGTTTTTTTCTCCGGCTGTCCGCTTCGCTGCGTCTATTGTCAAAATCAGGACATAGCGCTGGGAAATAAAGGAGAAACGCTCACAACCGACGAGCTTTGCAGGACATTTTTGCTGCTGCAGGAAAAAAATGCCGAAAATATTAACTTAGTGACACCGACGCATTTTGTGCCGCAGATTGCGGCTGCGCTAGAGCGCGCAAAGGAAAGAGGGCTTGTGCTTCCGATTGTTTATAATACCGCAAGCTATGAGCACGTAGAAACAATCAGGCGGCTCGACGGACTGGTAGACATTTATCTGCCCGATTTCAAATATTGGTCAGACATTGTATCACAGCGCTATTCCAATGCGCCGGACTATGTTTCCTATGCAAAAAAAGCGATAGCGGAAATGGTAAGACAGACAAAAAGCCCTGTTTTTGAAAACGGAATGATGAAGCGCGGCACAATCGTAAGGCATATGGTTCTTCCAGGGCACACGAAGGAGTCCCAAAATATCATACACTATTTATATGAAACCTATCAGGATGACATTTATATCAGCATTATGAACCAGTATACACCGCCAAAATCAATTGCAGCGGCAGGCTTTCCCGAGCTTTCAAGAAGGGTGACAAAACGGGAATATGGGAAAGTTATTGATTATGCAATTAGTCTTGGCGTGACAAATGCTTTTATTCAGGAAGGCGAAACGGCAAAGGAAAGTTTCATCCCTGATTTTGACGATTTCGGGTTTTTGAATGAAATATAAACGAAACGGAGTTGACATAGAATGCTTACAAGAGCTGATTTCCTATCATTAAATTTTATCGAAAAGGAAGATTTTACCGGAAGCCATAAAGGAATGCGCTTCATGCTTCAAAAAGAAGCCGTGGAGGACGAAAAAAAGCTAAAGGCATATGTATGGAGCGAACCGTTTGGATTTACGTCCACACCTGACGAGCAAAAGCTTTCGGAGCTGTTTGCATTTAACGAAGAAGGGTTAGAACAGGCAATCAACTGGATGAACGAACGCTATGAGTTTGTGCGCTATCGGGAAGAATAGTTGATTTTGGATTGAGCTAAAAGAAGAAAAAACAACCTACATGACGGTATAGGTTGTTTTTCTTTTTATAATAATATATTAAAAAATTAAGCCATTTGATTGACTGCCTTAGATAAACGGGAAACTTTTCTTGAAGCATAATTCTTATGATATACGCCCTTTGTTGTAGCCTTATCAATAACGCTTGTAGCGTTCAATAAAGCAGCAGCAGCAGCTTCCTTATCCTTGGCATCGATAGCCGCATAAACTTTTTTAATCGCAGTCTTAACACCGGACTTAATCGCTTTATTTCTTTCAGCCTTTGTTCTGTTTACTAAAATTCTCTTTTTAGCGGATTTGATGTTTGCCATGCCTTGACACCTCCCATTTTCTCATAATATGTTAAAATAATATGTTTTATTAAAGCCGGACACGGACGTTTTAATGAAACATACTCACATATTGTAATTTATGGAACTAAATCTGTCAATACATATTCTTAAAAAAACAAGAAAAAATAACTGTTACAAAGATATTATCCGACGAGGAGGCGCAGATATGCAGCAGTTTCAAGTAAGAACAGATTTGGCATTGGAGGCAACAGAAAGTGTCCGCAAAAGTGTTGCGGGAGATTTAAGGGGGATTGCAATTGAGGAATATGACGCGATGGAAGATGTGCATATTTCGAAAGTGGTGATATTGAGCAAAAATGCGGCAAAAAGCATGGGAAAGCCAATGGGAACTTATATAACGCTCGAGGCGCCCGATTTGCAGGAAAGTGACGAGGATTATCACAGGGAAATTTCCAAAGAGCTTGCTAAACAGCTAAGAGGAGTTCTTCCCGACATCCATGAGGAGAAATCTATTCTTGTAGTGGGGTTGGGCAACAGAGACGTGACAGCCGATTCTTTAGGACCGTGTACGGTTGATAATCTGTTTATTACACGGCACATTATCAAAGAATACGGAAAGCAGGCATACAGAGTGCCTAAAATCCATCAAATCAGCGCACTGGTCCCTGGTGTTATGGCAAAGACCGGCATGGAAACGGCGGAAATCATAAAGGGTGTCATAAAGGAAACAAAGCCTGACATAGTTATAGTAATAGATGCGCTTGCTGCAAGAAGCACAAAGCGCCTTAACCGCACCGTGCAGATAACGGATACGGGAATTCACCCTGGCTCCGGCGTAGGAAATCACAGAAACGCTCTGACAAAAGAGAGCCTGGGTGTGCCTGTTATCGCAATCGGAATACCGATGGTAGTGGATGCCGGAACCATTGTGTCGGATGCGCTTGAAAAGCTGTCGCATGAATATGCGGGGGGAAAGGCATCGTTGGATTATTTTAGGAATAGTACAGACAATCAGCTTCATAATATGTATGTAACAGCTAAAAATATAGACGAAACCTCAAAAAGATTAAGCTTTACCTTGTCCGAGGCAATTAATATTGCCCTTGACATGGAGCAGGAGGAGTAATCCGTGAAAAAAAGACTGATATTGGCAGCGGCATTTGCCATTCTTGTGTTTAACCTTGTTGTTAAGGTGAGGGCTGATTTTCAAACTTCCGATTTAGGAATTTCGCAGCGGCTTTTTCGGGCATCTGTTGATCAAGGGCTTGTACTGTGCAATTCCTTTTTGGATTTTTCAGATAGTAACTGGGAAAAAAGAAGTCTTGGGGAGAAAGTATGGAATGCGACATGGGAAATGCTGCCCGTGATAACGTTTGCAGAGAGCGATCTTAGAGAAGCGGCATATCTGTCCGAATATCTTCAGCAAAACGAATCAAAGATAACACCGCTTGAAGCTGCGGTGCTCGCCGAAAACGAGGCAGTAAATAAAACGGCAAACGAAACGCCAAACGGTACTGAGACGGAAATGACGTTTCATATGACAGATTTTATTCCGGCAGCAGCGCCGCAGGCGGTCTACTCCAGACAGCAGCTTCAGGATGAGGGATTTGTCAAGGGAACGTTCTACGCGGAGGATCCCACCACAATGATACGGGCAGGACAACTTGACTTTAATACTTTGATGGGATTTGACGCGGCTTTAAAACAAGACAATACCATGCCTCAGATTTTGATTTATCATACGCATTCTCAAGAAACATACATAGATTCCGTGCCAAATGACGAGAATACATCCATTATGGGCGTTGGAGAACATTTGAGCAATATTTTGCGGACAAAATACGGTTACAACGTCATACACCATATGGGGAAATATGATGTTGAAGGCAGGGATTATGCGTATTCCAATGCGATGGCGGATATTGAAAACGTGCTTGCACAAAATCCGTCCGTGGAGGTTATTATTGATCTTCACAGGGATGAGACAAATGCAGACACAAGGCTGGTGACCAATATTCAGAATAAAACGATGGCAAAATTCATGTTTTTTAACGGGCTCAGCTATACAAGGGAGCTTGGAGAACTTACAAGCCTGCCCAATCCGTATGTACAGGATAATCTTTCCTTTGCATTTCAGATGCAGCTATTTGCCGAGGAATATTATCCAGGGCTTACACGGCGAATATACCTGAAAGGCTATCGGTATAATATGCATTACAGACCCAAAACACTGCTGATTGAACTTGGCTCGCAAACCAACACCGTGGAGGAGGCAATGAACTCCTGTGAACCGCTTGCGCACATTATTTCGGAAGTGTTAAATGGCACAAATAAACAGTAATCGACTGTTTTTTGGCGTCGTATGGAAAATATTGCCCAAAAAGGAGAGGGAAAAGCTAGGACAAAATCACGAAAATAAGGCTTTCTGTGGGTTTTTCTTACAAAACTGCATTTATGGTGGTATACTATATATGTAGTGTTTTTGTTTTGGGATTCAAGAAAGGCGTGAGCATCAGTATGTTTGAAATTGGTGATTTTGTGATTAAGGCAAATAACGGTATCTGCAGAGTGGATGACATCGGTCATCTTGATATATCCACTGTAAATAAGGAAAGACTTTATTTTTTCCTGACACCGTTAAATGAGACAGGAACAAAGCTGTACGTACCCACAGATAAGGCGGACAATGGTCTGCGAAGAGTGATTACAGAGGACGAAGCATGGCAGTTTATTGATAAAATACCAAAGATTGCCGAGGCATGGATATCGGATGACAAACAGAGAGAACAAAAATATAAAGAAGCAATCCAAAGCTGTGATCCGGAAAAGCTGATGAGTATCATTAAAAATATGTATGCCAGAATGCAGAAAAGAACAGCGCAGGGAAAAAAGAGTACTTCTGTCGACGAACATTTTTTTAAAATTGCAGAAAATAACCTGTATACTGAGCTTGCGTTTGCAATTGGAAAAAACAAGGAGGACATGCAGCATATTATTACGGAAAAAATTGCGGAGAAGGCATGAGAAAAAAGGAAACACAATTCAAACAATTTGCTGCCGCGGATGGTTTTCGGCAGCAAATTAAAGCTAAACAAAGCCTTTTAAAGAATGAATAAAAAAAGTTGAAAATTTATACAATTTGTTGTTGACAGATAAGGTTTGAAGTGATAAGATAATTTCTGTCGTCAAACAAGATTAAGTAAAATGCTGTTAATCATTGTTTGAAAGACAAATAAAAATATGCAAAAAAGTACTTGACAAAATATGACAGTCTATGGTAACCTAAATAAGCTCTCATTAAATGAGAGCGGGCATATAACAGCCTATAAGGCTGAGAACCTTGACAAATAAACAGTAATGCAACCCTGAAAATTCTAAAAAAGAATTGTTCAGAGAACATGTTCGAAAAGAACAGACAAACCTTTAAAGCAAATCGGAATCATGCGATGTCTGCATTAATGGCAGACCGCATGACCATAAGCACTATGAAAACCGAAGGTTTTTATAGTATCCGCGATGAAAGTTGCAGAGAAATAGCCAGTTTAACTGGTGCCAAATCAAATTTTAACATGAGAGTT
>CAMWNY010000083.1 GCA_947175775.1 uncultured Lachnospiraceae bacterium
GAGTGCGCATCCCCCGGAGGGTTTTTTACTTTATAGGACGTAATTTCCTATAAAGCAAAAAACAGCAGCGTACTGTTTTATTATTTCGCTGCTGTTTAGAAATTGATATTAAAAATAATTGTATGTTTTAATTATAGGAATGCATGATTCATGCAGCACATAAATTCTTACCTCAATGTGGGACGGCATTTTAAATTTACATTTCCCGTATTATAATACGGCTTTCTATTAAATGCCTCTTTTGCGGAAGGCGCAATGCCGTTGCCCGCAAGTTCCCGTTCTGTCATTCTCTTGAACTCCTGCACTTCCCTTTCAATATACTCGCTCACAATCCGAGCTGCTCCTTTTCCATCAAGAAATTCCATAACCGGTTCCCCCTTCTTAGACATTTTTAACAAAAAACTTGTAATTTCACTTTTGTTATCCTATTTATATCACAATATTTTTTGTTATTCAAGGGAATATTGTATATTTTATATACAATATGAAATATATATGAAATTTCTACAATTCTTACGTCAGAAATTTGTCTCTTTTACCCATGAAAAATCCCGCTGCAAAATCCTGACCTGAACGTTACAGATTATCCAAATCAGCAAGCTGCTCCTTTAACTCACGCCTTGCATCCTCAATATTCTCGCGGCTGCGCGAATTAAGCGCCTCCTCAAATTTCCGCAGCCACATATCGATCAAAACACGCGTATCACCCGTACTCTCCTCATACAGCCGCTCGCCTTTGAGCAACAAAAGTCTGTTCTCCTCCTGGTCACGCGGATGCACCTTCAAATATGAAAGTTCCTCCATGCGCTGCTGTACTTCCTCCTCGGACATCTCGTTGCTCTTACCCTTAATAATCTGCTTCTTCACCTCACCCGTGGAAATCACCTTCACCTGAACCTCCAACAGCGAGTTAATGTCATATGTATACGTAATATCCACAGCCTCTTCGCCCGCCGTATTTTTGGGCACACGCACCGTCATGCTGCCAAGCAGAAGATTATTCTGCGCAAAACGGCTCTCCCCCTGCAAAACATTCACACGAATACTATCCTGATTGTCATGCAGCGTGTATACACGCTCCGTACGGCTTGCAGGAATCACGGTATTCCGGTCAATAATCGGCATAAAATGCCCTGCCTCATACATCCCGTTTGCACGCTCCACCGAAATTTCCGTTCCAAGCGTAAAAGAGCACACATCGGTAAGAATAACCTCCTTTACCGCCTCGTTACGCTCCTTCATCGCCGCCTGGATGGCAGCTCCGAGTGCAACTGCCTCGTCAGGATTAATTGATGTATCCGGAAACTTCCGGAAAAGCTTCACAATAAAATTATGCACCGTGGACAGTTTTGTCGCTCCTCCCACGAGCACCACCTCGTCAATATCCGAAAGCTTGATATGCGCGTCCGATAAGCTCCTTTGAACCGGCTTTCTGATTTTCTCAAGCAAAGGTTCACAAAGCGTTTCATAGTCTTTGAGTGAAATATGAAACTCCTTATCTTCATCTTCATATGGAAAAACAATGCTGACCTCATCCTCATCCGTAAACGCACGCTTTGCATTCTCAGCCACCTTATGAAGCCGCCCGAGTTCCCGCAACGTAAGCGCATCCGGCGAAATCTCGTTTTTTTGCAAAAATTCATTAACCAAAAGGTCTGTAAAATCCTCGCCGCCCAAATAATTGTCTCCCGCAACGGCGCGCACCTCCAAAATATTGTCAAACAGCTCCAAAATAGACACATCGAATGTGCCCCCACCTAAGTCAAACACCAAAAAACGCGTATTTGCCCGTTTCTCATACAGACCATAGGCAATTGCCGCCGCAGTCGGCTCACTGATAATACGTTCTACTTTCAGCCCCGCAAGCTCTCCGGCACGCTTTGTCGCCTTCCTGCGCTTATCGTCAAAATACGCCGGCACGCTGATAACCGCTTCCGTAACCTCTTCCTTCAAATACGTCTCCGCGTCCTCCTTAAGCGCACGCAGCACAAACGCAGAAAGCTCCTCCGCATTATATGTATGGTCCCCAAGCATGTACTTTTTGTCCGTTCCCATAAAACGCTTAAAGATGTCTGCCGCCCTGTCAGGATGCAGCAAACCATATTCCTGTGCTGTTTCCCCCACGGAAACCATTCCTTGTTCGTCGACACTAACCACAGATGGCGTCAGCGGCTTCCCAAGACGATTCGGAATAATTTTTGCCCCTTCATCACTGTAATAGGCGCAAAGACTGTTTGTTGTTCCTAAATCAATTCCTATTATCATATTTTACACATGTACTTTTGCACATGCCCTTTTCCTTTCCCTTTTCGTTTTATTTCTTTTTCGTCATCAGACGGTACTGCGCATGACCTTTATAATAGCTGCGCTCACTAACCGCCTTTTCAAAATACTCGTATGCGCGCGCCAAATCGCCCTTCGCCTCATAAAAAATGCCAAGCGCCTCAAACCGGTCACAGCAAGTTGTATAATTGCAGAACGAACACATCACGCAGCCGTCCAGCATCGCAGCATATTTTTCCGCAAGCGCAAGCTCACCCGTGATTGACAAAAAATCTACAATCAGTGTCAGATTATCCAGCCTCGCAACCGGATCGCTTTCAATAAAGCAATCATATGCCTGCTCACCAGTACACTCAAAATATTCGTTTATGGCATTCACAAAAAGCTGCCTGTAACGCTGCGCTTCCTTTTCGCGTCCCAAAAATTTATTCAGACGAATCAGTTCAAGCACACAGCCGTTACTATCCTCCCAGTCAATTTCCCTGTTATCGGAAGATGTGTAACATACCAGTTTTTCTTTTACCGGAATTGCTTCCTTAAGCATCAGAAAATCATATACGAGAATATCCGAATACAACTCCCGCAAATTGTATGTATTATACTTGTGGAATGCCCGCTTCACTTCCTTTAAAATCGATTTCTTTTCCTTCACTGTGACGCATGCCCTGTGCCGCACATAAAGCTGCATATAAACATTGTACGCATCATCAAAAAGCTCCTTATAGCTTTTCAAAATATGAAGCGCCTTATCATACTCGCCGACTGAGACATAAATATCTTTGAGCTCCCGCACCATATGCGTTCTTCGCTCCGATTCGAAATACCGCAGGTTCTTGCGCAAAAGCTGTTCTGCATCCGGAAATCTGCCAAGCTTCATATAGGTCCGGCTCAGCGCAAGCACTGCTGTAAAAGCATATCGCTCCCCTCTTTCTTTTTCTTTAAGAGTCTGCAGCGCCTCTTCAATATATTCTGCACCTTTGGCAAATTGTCCCAATGCACCATATGCCTTTCCTAAACTGACACTAATGTCATATTTTGCATTTTCATCTGCGGTCTCGTAGCCCTTCTCAAATTCATCAATGGCTTCTTTATATTTTCCAAGCTGCATCAATGCACAGCCACAACGGTACCGTGCAAAATCTATGTCCTCCGGATCTGAGTTTATATATATTTTCCAAAATGCTATTGCATCATGGTACAAGGACCTTCGCTGAACAGCCATATCATCATATGCCCGCGCAGCTACCTTATAGATTCCCGGACTATCGGGCGTAAGATCAATCGCTTTTTTGATGTATTCACACGCGGTATCAATATCACCTATATCATTGTATTCTTCTGCAATCTTAATATAAAGTTCTGTATCGGGTCCAAAGAATTTTTCAACATATAAATATTCCTGAAGCTTCTTGTTTGAATCCTTGTCCTCACAATTCTGCTGATCATAACATGCAGCAAGCGCCATATGATACTTTGCCCGGTCATTCACTTCAATTGCACTTTTTAAATGCGGCACTTTATTTTGCTTAAACTGCGCCACACACATTCCCTTCAAATAATACAGCTCTGCAAGATAATCCCGGATATAAGTATCATCCGCCTCTTTTTCCCCTTCTATGAGCATATCATCAAGCGCCTTACTAAGGATTGCAATATTAGCACTGTCAGGCTTTTCATAATAATTATATATCAGCGTCAGCGCACGCAATCCATAACTTGTTACTTCCGCCTCTTTTGCCCGTTCAAAAATATTTTTTACATCTTCGAGCTGTTTATAATCAAGGAACACACGAACTGCATACTCATAGATTCCCGCCTCCCGAGCGCCTTGCTCAAGCATTTGGTAAAATAAATCAATAACCTCCTGCGCATTTCCCATTTCATAACAGATTCTCTGTTTTAAGAAAAGCAGCCCGTTCTGCATACCAATGTCTTTGGCAAGCCTGTCATAAACCTCATAAGACTTTTGGAACTCTCTTGTTTCGGAATAACAATATGCAAGATTTAACTGCACCGTCACATTATCAGACTCAACATTCTGTGCTTCCATAAGAAGAGGTATCGCCTGTTTATATAAATCACGGTGTTCTTCCAATGGCACCGCATCTTTGGCACGCATCATCAAAAGAAGCCCCAGCTGTAAATATGCATCCGACAGGCTGCGCAAAAGCGACTCTTTGCTATCCTCCTCATCAAGCTGTTTTCCTGCTTCCAAATCAGCAAGCTTCCCCTGAATTACCTCAAGCCTTTTCCTTCCATGTTCAGCTGCCTTCTCATAATCCTGTTTTTGCTTATACATGTAGGAAAGCAGCATATGGTAGCCTTTAATTTCTTTCTCATAGGAAGGATTCGACTGAATTGCATCAATCGCTTTGTCTGGCTGATCCTGATAACCATATGCATAAACAAGCAGCCGTACGTCTTCAGGATCTATTGTTCCATCCTTTATATTGCGTTCACAAAGTTCAATATACTCTTTTTCTGCCTTATCTGCTACTTTACCAAGCTCCTCATCATCACTTAAGTTTCTGATAGCATAAATATGCTTAAGCGCCTCTCGCAGCTCCCCCTGCTCAATTTCATAAAACGCTGCATATCTGTTTCCCGCATAATTCTCACTGCTTATCTCCAAACTTTGGCATGCTGCTTTGTACGATTCTTCCTTTTTACCCATATTCCAAAGCAATGAACCGCAAACCATCTGTATATGCAGATCATTCTGATATGCTTCATTCGCCAAAAGATCAAAAACGATTTCTAATGCCTCATCCGTTTTTCCAGTTCTGCGCAGATATTCCGCTTTGTCTATTGCATAATGCGGATGCCAAATTCCAAGTGTATCAATTGCTTTAATTAAGCCGCCGGCACGCGCACTATCATCATTATTTAATTCGCCTCCAAGTTCATATATATAGTTAAAGAACGTGTCATAATCCGCATCATCCGCACCCTTAAGCATACACATCCACTGATAAGAATACCCTCCATTTGGATTATTCACATTTGAAATCATAAAATCGACAAAGCCGACAGGCAGATGTTCCTTGAACTCCCGTTCGTTTTCCTGTATATGAAAATACGCGTCCAAGAACACATAAGCCTCATGCGGTATCCGGTAATTTTCCGCAAGATAAATAAACAGAGCCCATTTCGCCTCGTCAAAGGTATCAAGCCCTTCAAACACCTCATCTTTTAAAAGCTCCTCCCACGATGCCAAATTAATCCGGGCAGATAAACTTTTATAAATATCCGCAAGCTTTGCCCGAAACGCTCCCACCGGCGTACCCGTGTCAATCATTTCCGCTGTAATCTGTTCCTGCTCTTCATCCGGTGTACGGCTGTACGCAAGCGCATTCTCATATGCCTCACGCAACGACTTAAAACCATCAGGATTTTCCTCAGGGTTATTTGCCGGCAGCGCCATACGGTATGCGCTGCGAATGAGCGCTTCATCCTTTGTGATGTCGATTCCAAGAATCGCAAAGGTCATGACGAGGTTCGTCATATGCAAATCCATCTCCATATCATCCGTTCTCCTTTGTGTTTTGTCTTAAAGAATATTGTATCAATAATTTGCGCTTTTGTACATGGTATTTGTTTGGTAATCATATGAAAACTGAAAACCCAATATAAATATCCGCTCCGTTTCCGTCTGCATTCCTCCTGCCGTTTTGATCAACCGTCGTAAAAGCATTCGCGGGAATAAAAAACCGCCGCACGGTTTTCGCATCCGGTACAATCTGCACACGTCCAAATGCCGCAAGTTTTGCATTCGGCACCTCGTTTGGCGTTCCGTTTACATGTACATAAAGCTGAACTGCCTCACTGACACATGTGTCATATTTGGCCGAACACGAAACCGTAATCCCAAGTCCCTCCTCAGCCGCTCTTTGATAAAACACCTTGTCCGCTATCGTGACGCGCCATCCTTGTTCCTTTTTTTCGACAAAGCAGCTTTCTTTACCGCCCTCCACGACATCAACCTGTACGCTGTCAATCTGCGCCTCTCCATATGTAAGTCCAAAGCCAAACGGTTTCCACGGCTTTTGTGTCATATAACGGTACGTCCGGTCCTTCATTGCATAATCCGTAATCTCCGGAAGCCTGTTATCATTATAATAAAACGTAACCGGAAGTTTTCCCTGCGGCGCTGCGTTTCCAAACAGAATGTCCGCCACCGCACGTCCTCCCTCACCGCCCGGATACCATACCTGCAAAATCGCCTTCGCCTGCTCTTCATAAGCCGACAAATCAATCGGGCTTCCCGATGCATTCACAAGTATAAACGGAGTCCCCGTCTTTGCCACCGCTTCTATCAATGTGCGCTGTGTCTCAGGCAAAAGCAAATCCGATTTGTCGCCGCTTGGAAACTGATTTCCCCTGTCGCCCTGCTCACCCTCCAATCCGGCATCTAAGCCGACACAGAGTATTGCGAGGTCCGAATGCTCTGCGGCAATCACGCCCTCCGTTACCAAATACCCCAAATGCGGTTTCTTTGGCGGCGTATTGTCAAATAAATGGCAGCCCTGCGCATAATGAATCTCAATATGATTTTCAAAGCAAAAATCGCTGATTCCCTGCAAAAGCGTAATTGCTCTTGGCGGCGTTCCATTGTAATTTCCCACAAGCGCCGCCGTACTGTCCGCATTTGGACCAATCACAGCGATTGTATGATAGTTCTTTTTATCCAGCGGAAGCGTTCCGTCGTTTTTCAAAAGCACGCAGCTCTCAATTGCCGCCCGATACGCAAGCTCCAAATGTTCCCTGCATCCTACTGCACTGTATGGAATTTCGTCGAGCGCCGACTTGTCAAACAAGCCAAGAAGATACCTTGTCGTAAAAAGGCGCACCGCACTCCGGTCAATTTCTTCCCTCGTTATCTTACCCTGCTCATATGCATTCAAAATTCTCTGATACGTACATCCGCAATTTAAATCACAGCCCGCTCCAAGCGCAAGCGACACCGAATCCTCCGGCGCTTCCGTAATATGATGCTTCTCATGAAAATCCCGAATTGCCCAACAGTCTGAGACATAATGACCCTCGAACTTCCATTCGCCCCTGAGCACATCATTCATCAAATACTCATGCGCACAGCAAGGCTCGCCGTTGGTACGGTTGTAAGCGCCCATAACCGCTTCCACGCCCGCATCCCTCACACATGCTTCAAAAGCCGGAAGATAGGTTTCCCACAAATCCTTTTTCGATACTTTGGCATCAAACTCATGCCGCAATGCCTCCGGTCCCGAATGCACCGCAAAATGCTTTGCACATGCCGCGGCAGTCATAAACCCGTCTCTTTTTTCCTGTAACCCGTTAATCATCGCACAACCCATCTGCGCCGTAAGCTGCGGGTCTTCGCCAAAAGTCTCCTGCCCTCTTCCCCACCGCGGGTCCCGAAAGATATTGATGTTGGGCGTCCACATGGTCACTCCCTTATACTGCGTTCTGTCATTATGAGCAGAATAAGTATTATATTTTGCCCGTGTTTCAAGTGCAATTGCTTTTGCAATCGTAAGCATAAGCTCCGTATCAAATGTAGCGCCCAATCCGATTGCCTGTGGAAAGCACGTCGCCACGCCCGCACGCGCTACACCGTGAAGCGCCTCATTCCACCAGTTATATTCGGGAATACCCAGCCGCTCTATCGCGGGCGCATCATATTTAAGCTGGGACGCCGCCTCTTCAAGTGTCATTTGACGTACCAAATCTTCTGCTTTTTTTCTTGCTTCCTCTCTTGTCATGCTAATATCTCCATTCCTTTCTATAAATCGAGTAGGGAAAGTTCATCTTCCCCTACTCGTCGCGCCGGGCGCCCGTCAGCGAACCGATTTATCGGTTTGATGACATATTTCCTTTGGGCACCCGTGCGCATCAAACAGAAAACGGATACCCTTATTTTGAGTATCCGTTAATTTTTTTAACTATTACTTAATTACAACATCATCCCATGAATCAGACGGAACTAACGCTACATAAGTCTTTCCAGTATTCAATTCAATCTGCTCGCCTGTCGCTTTGTCAAGATAGATTGTCGGCTCGCTCTCGTCTGCCTTAATCCATGTCACCTCAATCGCTTTTCCGTTTGTAATATAGTATGCATCACGTCCGGAATCAATCGCATTGTAAATCAGGTAGCCGTTTTCATCAAGCTGTGCAAACGTCGTATCCTGTATCAGCAGGTTCTTAAAAGTAAGCTGCGCATTGTCGTGCTGCGGGTCCTTGTGTGCCTTTCCGTACTCGTAATAATCATACGTTCCGGTCTCTGAATTGTACTCCAGTCTTGAACTGTTGTGCGGGAACGGAAGCTCAATTTCCGTACAGTCAACCGCATCGCCAACCTCAGATAAGTCAATTTCCGTATCAGAGAAGAAATAGTGCTGACCGGGATAATATTCATTATATTCCGTACTGTATTTTGAATTGCTGAACATCTTGTCCAAATCGCCCGCACAGACATACTCTGTAAACTCTCTTGATTTTCCGTTATTCACACGCGAAAATCCGCCGCTGAAGTTTGCGGAATATTTCTTTGCAAGCCAGTCATTTACATAAAACGGACCGCCATCATGGCAAAGCACTGCATTCCACTCTGCCGCAAGCATAATATTTGTCGAACGCGTGCTTCGAATGCTTCCGAACTGTTCAATCTTGCCCCAGTCCTTCACAATCGCCATAAAACGCGTAATTCTGCCGTTTGCCGTACTGTTCATAATCTCATAT